>NZ_PKHE01000001.1:0-181447 GCF_002847645.1 Falseniella ignava | reverse complement strand
CTTGCATGTATTAGGCACGCCGCCAGCGTTCATCCTGAGCCAGGATCAAACTCTCATGAAAGATCATGAGTCTCGATTGACTCTAAAAATTTTACTAGCTTTTGTTTTTTTAATTGGTTGCCTCCAACTATGTTTCGAATTTATCGTTGTTCCAACTTGCGTTGGACCCTTTCACATTTGGTGTGTTTGTCTTTGTTCAGTTTTCAATGAGCTTGTGTCGCCTCCAAGAAGCAACTTCTATATAATAACAAGGTTAATTTGAGAAGTCAATACTTTTTTCAAATTATTTTATTATTATTTTTCTTCGTTCGTTTTCCTGAACGACGAATGCAAAAACTATATTACCACCTCTTATTCAAGGAGTCAATACCTTTATTTTAATTTTATTATTATTTGCATTTTATTACCTATTTTTTCTCTTCTATCGTTATAATAGAAGCAATGAACATTTTAATAGGAGGTATCACGATGACACTTAACGAATCTTTTTTCTCGATTCAACAAGTCGCCCCACTTTGGCATAGCACTCTAGGTATTGAGCGCGAAACTTTAAGAGTACAACCCGACGGAACAATTTCTTCTTATCCACACCGTAAAGATTGGGGAACTCGTAATCATCAACCTTATATCCAAACCGACTTCGCAGAAAGCCAAGTTGAAATTATTACACCCCCTGAATATACAGCAGATCATTTAATGAGCTGGCTAAAAGCAGCTCATCAAATTGTGTCCGAAGATATTGTTGAAGAACAAGATTTGTTGTGGCCTTTTAGTATGCCCGCATGTATTCCAACTGATACAACTAAAATAAAGATTGCCCAATTAACGAACCAAAAAGAATATGCTTACCGCGAAGGACTTGCGCGACTTTATGGAAAACATGTGCAACTAATATCCGGAATTCATTACAACTTTCAGCTAAATCCCGATGTTATCGAAGCTAATTATCAACAACATGGCGGGCAAGAATCTTTCATTGACTATCACAATGAGACTTATATGCATTTGGTTCGTAATTATTTCCGATACCGTTGGTTTTTAACTTATTTCTTGGGTGCTAGCCCTTATGTCGCTGAAAATTATTCAACTAACTTTTATGGTAAACCGCATCAAATTCCAATGCGCTCTATTCGACAAAGTCGTTATGGTTATCAAAATAAAGAAACTGTTGTAATGGACTATACAGACTTATACTCTTTTGTACAGACGATTGAAGCCGCCTTACAACGTGGCGACCTACACTTGGAAAAAGAACTTTACCGGGATGTTCGCTTAAGAGGCGCATCTCCGACTCGCGACCTTCTTAAAAAAGGAATTAGTTATTTAGAATTTCGAAATATTGATATTAATCCTTATTTACCATATGGAATTGATAAAGAAACGATTAATTTTATTCGTCACTTCTTAATTTCTATCTTGTTCTTAGAAGATGATCGCCAAGATAACCAAGTTGTAGAAGGTCATCAAATGAACTACCGAATCGCCGAAGCTCATCCATTAGATGCGTGTCCTTTCAAGGAAGAAGCACTTCATATTATTCAAGTAATGGACCGTGTAAATCAAGAACTATCATTACCTTATTGGCCATCGAAACGTGAATATTTAATTCAAGCATTAGACCAACCGGAGCTCACTTTGGCCGGGCAAATTGTCACTGAAACACCAGATTCAACTGACTACTTAGAAATGGGTCTTACCTTAGCACAACAACATCAACAGACAATGTTAGAGCAACCCTTCTTACTTCATGGATTTGAGGATTTTGAGTTATCTACTCAAGATGTCCTTAAGGAAGCGATTCGCCGAGGAATTCGAGTAGATATTATTGATAAACAAGATAATTTCTTACAGTTATCCTATAAAGACCAACAAGAACTCGTACGCAATGCGAATATGACACGCTTAGACTCATTGATTACATACTTCTCAATGGAGAATAAAGTCGCTACCAAATTTATTCTATCGCAAAATAATATTCGAGTTCCTAACGGAAAAAACTTTAACACTTTTGAAGCTGCGAATGCATATTATAGTCTCTTACCGAATACGGGACTTGTCATTAAACCAAAGAATACTAATTACGGTATTGGTATTTCAATCTTTGTTGATAAACCGAACGAAAAAGAATACCAAGAAAGTATTCTTTTGGCTTTGGCCGAAGATGATACTGTGATTATTGAAGAGTATGTCAAAGGAACTGAACTCCGATTTTATTTACAGAATCATGAAGTGCTGGGCATCGTTGAACGACAACCTGCGCAAGTGATTGGGGATGGAACATCTTCTATTCAACAGTTGATTGAAAAAGAAAATCAAAATCCTCTCAGAGGTGTCAAGCATATGGCGCCGATGACCACATTGGAGCTAGGTTCTGTCGAGATATTACAATTAAAACATCAAGGCTTAACAGTAGATTCGGTACCCGAAGCAGGACAAATTGTTCACTTACGCGAAAATAGTAATGTGTCAACCGGAGGGATTTCGATTGACCGAACCCACGACGTTCACCCTTCCTATATTCACCTAGCACAAAATGCAGCTCGAGCACTCGATGCTCACTTCTGTGGTGTTGATATGATTATCGAGGACTATTCTGTACCGGCAGACAATCATAATTATGCTATTATCGAAGCGAATTATAATCCAAATATTACTATTCACCGCCATCCCGGCGAAGGTGAACCACGCCTGCTTGGTAAAGCGGTCTTGGAAGAGTTATTCCCTGAGGCTTTCTCGTAATTCATAACACAAAAAGCGTATCGCTCATTTTTTTGAGCGACACGCTTTTTATTTTAAAGTTAAATTAGGCAAAGATTAATTCAACAATTTCTTCTACGGTTGTTTTGCCGAAATAATGGACAACATCGACATCTTTCAGTGCTTCAATCACCGCTTGACGTTCGTATTTTATGCCCTCAAGCTTTGCTTCCACATCTGAAATATTGCCTAACCCGAAGAAATCGCCATAAATACGCACATCTTGCATTTTACCTTGGCGAACATTAAAACGAACATCCACAAAACCAAATGGGAATTTATGGCTTTGTTCGTATTGGAAATCAGGTGACTGACCATAGTTCCAATCCCAATTACCCATCCGTTCTTCGCGTATCTTCATAACGCCTTCCCAATCTTTGTCTGTTAATTTTAATTCTGGGACATCTTCACGGCGGTCAACACCAAAGATTTCTAACAGTAAGCGATCGCGAAATTCTTCAATCGTTAAATCCTTGTACTCTTCTGAAACATAAGGTTTAAGATTCGTAACACGTGACCGGATAGATTTGACCCCTTTAGACTCTATTTTCGCCTTGCGGGGTTTAAGCGCATTCGTTACTTCGTCTAAATCCGAATCAAACAAAATTGTTCCGTGAGCTGTCATTCGGCCATCTTTTGCATACATCGCATTCCCAGAGAATTTCTTACCATCGATAAGTAAATCGTTTCGCCCTTCTAAAACAGCGCCTGTCGCTCCCATTTTGTGAAGTGCTTGAATCACCGGTTTAGTGAAACTTGCAAAATCTCGGAAAGATCCATCATCATCTTTAATGAAACAAAAACTTACGTTCCCAAGATCATGATAAACTGCTCCCCCACCAGACATCCTACGGACAACATTAATGCCGTGCTCATCAACATAAGCCTGGTTGATTTCCTCAGCCGTATTTTGGTTACGGCCGACAATGATCGAAGGTTTATTGATATAGAATAACAAAATCGGTTCATCGACTAATTTGTTTTCTACTAAATATGTCTCTAAGGCAATATTTAAATCTGCATCGTAATTCTGCCCATTATCGACAAAAATCATAATTTGACCCCCTATGCGTTATCACGGATACGTTGGAGGGCATCCGCATCTAATTCATCTAAAATTGCATTTACAAGTCGTACAGTATTCTTGTAGTCATCTTCATGAATCACTGAAGTTTCTGAGTGTAAGTAACGAACAGGAACTGTGATTGCAATAGATGGAATACCTGTTTGTAAAGTATGGAATGATCCTGCGTCCGTTCCACCGCCTGGAATGAAGGTATATTGGAATGGAATATCATGTTTTTCTGCCACTTCAATCACAAAATCACGTAACCCTTTATGTCCTACCATTGACGCATCATAAACAATGACTTGAGGCCCTTTTCCTAATTCACTATCTGCTTCTTGAGCCGTCATACCTGGCGTGTCCCCTGCAGTCCCTGTATCTAAAGCAATCGCAATATCTGGTCTCACTAAGTTAGGTGATACTTTCGCACCACGCAGACCAATTTCTTCTTGCACGTTGGCTCCAGAAAACAGAATGTTTGGATGTTTATTTTCGTGGGCATGCTGTAATACATCGATAGCTACCGCACAACCAATCCGGTTATCCCAAGCTTTACCAAGCCAGAATGGCGTATCGTTCATGCGACGTGTCTTAATATAAGGAGTTACCATATCTCCTGGACGGATGCCCATTTCTTCGACTTCTTCTTTAGAAGAAGCGCCCACATCGATAAAGACATCTTTAATATCGATCGGTTTATTACGCACTTCTGGTGTCAAAACATGCGGTGGTTTTGATCCAGTCACGCCAATATATTCTTTACCGTCACTTGTTGTAACCGTTACTTGGTGTGCTAGAACAACTTGACTCCACCATCCACCAATCGTGATAAAGTGCAGGAAGCCTTTATCTGTAATGCGGTTGACCATGAACCCAACCTCGTCCATATGGGCAGCCATTAAAATTCTTGGCCCTTCTTTGTCCCCTGTATGACGGGCAAAGATTCCTCCTAGACCATCTTCTAGAAATTCTTCAGCGTAAGGTTGTGCTTCTTCTTTAAATAGTTTACGCACTTGGCCTTCGTTACCTGCAATCGCATTGGCTTCAGTTAGTTTGACTAACAATTTTTCATTGATTTCCATTTGAACACCCTTTCTTTCATACTCTCTTCAGTATACACCCGTTTCACTATTTTGTTAACCCTTTCGTAGCTTCTCTTTTGTAATCCTACTTAACTCGGCTACGACGAAGATGACGCTGGTACCACCAACTAGCATACCATCGATTCCACACCCATCCGACTAGGAGCCAAATTGGTAGTAACAACCAAGAATGACTCGAATGCGTCAAGTAGGCTGACAATTGATAAACAAGGGATTGGCCCAATAGAATATATACCAAGCAAGTCTGAAATGAGGATAAAGGGTTCATTGTTAGACCATCTTTAGGATATAACAGCATCATTGGATGGGATTCATAACGCGTTAATAGATTGACTAGTTGAATGCTCGTAAGTAAATGACCCGCGAGCCCTAATGCAAGTTGCATTAAGAACGATTGCGTGCAAAGTATTAAGATGGCGAAAAAAATCATAACTCTTAACCATACACCGCTATACGCCCCGTTACGTGTTAGTGCACGACTAAAAATCAGATGGTACGGACTCGTTTTCAGTCTCTGAATTGGACGCATCAATCGCTCTAGACAGTAATTATATCGAATCGGCGGTACCAATTGTGGGACATCCGCAAAAATACTTACCCAACGGTAAAATTGTGCCTGTCTTTGTCTTTCTAAGTCCACTACGGTATCGAATTGCGGCCATGAACTAGAAACATTACGGCAATCCACCGCTAACAATATTAGAATAACTAAACATAGCACGATTGCTAGCATCCCATTCGTAGGGTGAATAATACCCCAGGTAAAAATAATACTCAGCATCACTTGAATCCAACGTGAAGGTGAGGTCGTCCATCTTGCTAACCCCAGTCGATAAGTTGTCAAATAATTCGTCATGGCTTGAATAAATCGGAAACTGATAACAAGTATGAGTAAAAGGGGCCATTGTGAGATGGTATATGGGGTGACGGTGGCGATGATTGGATACATCACAACGAGTACAACACAATTTACTACAATTGGCAGAATCATCCCAAATAAAATTCCTTTTGTCCAATAATGCCGCCAATGGGCTCCTTGCGGATACAAATAACTTGCGTCTGGAGCAAGCGTCAACCATAACGGGGAACCTACCTTCAATATTAATAGCATTAAAATTCCTATCACTAAGTAGAACCACCCAGGAGTGGGTTCCGAATAATTTAGTTGAAGAAAGAGAATCAGTTCACGGTAGTATAACCCTAAGAAAGATAAAATTATGACGACGAATATTGAAAAATGATCATTTAAAATTAATCTGGCATATTTCCCTACTTCGTTTAGCCAATTCTTTAAACGTTTCGACCATAGGTTGTTCATCTTAATTCACCTCGGCCAGTTTTAAGTAGATTTCATCCATCGTTGCACCAGGTAACTTGAATTGTTCTTGAAGTTGCGATAGATTTCCATCCGCAACGATTTCACCTGATCGCATCAATAAGTAACGATCCGCTAATTGATCGGCCATGCTCAACACGTGTGTTGTAAATAAAATCGTTGCCCCAGCTTTTGCTCGCTGGCGCATCAAGTTCATTAAATCTTGAATTCCTACCGGGTCCAAACCTAAAAATGGTTCGTCAATGATAAAAATCGTCGCATCCGTTACAAACGCACAAATAATCATAACTTTTTGTTTCATTCCCTTTGAAAAATGAGTCGGGAACCAATCCAATTTATCAGCAAGACGAAACTTTTCGAGCATCGGTTGCGCTCGCTCCATAATAAGGCCTAATGGTAATTGATATCCGAGTGCAACCATCTCTAGATGTTCACGCAACGTTAACTCTTCATACAAAATTGGGGTTTCAGGAATATACCCAATTGAGCCTGCATAGCT
Source organism: Falseniella ignava (assembly GCF_002847645.1). Classification (NCBI taxonomy): domain Bacteria; kingdom Bacillati; phylum Bacillota; class Bacilli; order Lactobacillales; family Aerococcaceae; genus Falseniella; species Falseniella ignava. The sequence goes on along the minus strand of NZ_PKHE01000001.1, from coordinate 174,686 downwards.
CATTTGATCATCTAATAAAGATATCCCATTTAATAAAACTTCTCCTTCAAGAGGTTGAATTAAACCTAAAATCGTTTTGAGTAAAGTAGATTTCCCTGCTCCATTCAAACCGATAAGCGAGACTACTTCACCCGGGTATAACTGGGCATTAATGTGTTTGATTACCGGAATTCGCCGATAACCGCTTGACAAATTATTGATTTCAATCGACATCTTTTTCTCCTTCTATCGATATAATATGTGAAAAAGAGCACGACGATTCATGTTGTCATGCTCTTAGTAAACGATTGTTCGTTAAGAATTACTCATCTTCTTGAGTTGTTTCATCCGCTTGTGCCTGATTCGCTTCGTAATAGAATAACTCTGGTTGTTGTTCCCCTAAATAATCTAGAAACTCAATATTTCGGATAGCTGGATCTCCTAAGCGTGTCCATAAGTAACGGACTTGCAATATATCCCCTTGATATTGGTGTTCAACAATTGATGGTTCTTTTAATGAGTTAATTAAGTTCAACGCTGTCAGTCCGCGGTTGGCTAACTCACCAATTTCATCAACTTGAATGCCAAACTCTCCATCGAGTTCTGGGGTCCGATTTTCCAGACGAATCGATACAAGTTGATCATCGTTTTGGCTTACCGTAATTTCTAGTAAAATTACTTTTTTGTTTGAATAGCCGTAGTATTGATACCACTTGTATTCACCTGCCTCTTGAAATTCCGTCGGTTCACCTATTATTTCTTCAACTTGGGCTCCTGTTACTTTTTCGCCTTCTTCAACAAGCGCAGTCAGTTTAGCGTAATTATTCATTACGTCTTCAACATCCACTAATTTTTCCGGATCGTAATCACCTTCTAAAGCATATTTCGCTAAAAATTCCTGCGCCTCAGGATCACGCTCAACTTCTGCACTCGTTGTCTCTTCAGCAAAAGTTGTTTCAACGAAGTCCGTAATCGAAGAAAGATAAACGCGCAATCGCTCGACCGCTACTTGATTGAAACTATAGCGGGTCACTGTTTCTTCAGAGATACTTTCATGAGAGCGAATAACATCTTGATCTAACACAATCAGTTCATGCGGGTGATCTTCCATTTCTGATGGCATCAATACGGATGTGTAAATAGTGTCTTCTACTTTTATTTGATAGAAGCTTTCAACCATAATATCTTGTCGTAACAAATCGGATACTGGGCGATCCGCTAAGCGTGACAAGAATGCTGGATGAACTTGTCCTTCCGTTTCTGTTGACTCGCCTTGGCTTAATCCTGCACCAACCCAGTGACCTTGCGCATTAAAATCTAATACTAAATAAGCTGCTGGATCGATTTCATTGTCCACGGTATAAATAAACCGGAACGCATCTTCACCAGATTCTATCGCCTCAGGCTCACCTAACTCTTCAAGGTATGCGTACATATCTTCATAGATGGACCCTTTGTTTGCATCAGCTAGGTCTCCCAATTCAAACTCAGTGTGTAGGGCGCGGTATACTTCCCATACTTTATCAAAGTTAGGGTTGCCAAGAGATTCTTCGAGTAAATACGTCAATAATTCTTCATTCGAAGAAACTTCCTGTACAGGCTCTTCTACCGGTGCAGTCGGTACATCAACCCGCTGTTGGTAGCTAGGATTTGGTACTTGATACACAGGAGGTTGGGGTCTCGGTGGACGCGGCGTTGTTTCCGGCGCAGGAGTTGTATCTTTTTCCTTGTCGTCTTCCTTATCCTTATCTTTATCTTCGTCTTTGTCTTTGTCCTTATCTTTGTCTTTGTCTTTGTCTTTATCTTTGTCTTTGTCTTTATCTTTGTCTTTATCACCGTCTGAATTATCATTCGATGATTCCTCTGGTGGATTTGGGGTATTGTTTTCCGAATCTTTATTATCTGGGTTTTCTGAATCTTGATCTTTTGAATCAGTATTACCAGGGTCTGGATTTGTCCCATCATTTTCAGAACCTGAGTTTGAATTATCTGGGGTAGTACCCTGTCCTCCATCCGGATTATTCGTTGCTGGAGGGTCCGCTGGTACATCTCCATCAACTACCTCAGATACAGCATTATCATCATCTGTTGCTAATACAAGTGAGCTAGCTTGCGCTAACACCATATTTACACTTAGCAGTCCGACCATCATACGAACTAGCGATTTCTTCATAATTTCACTCCTTAGTCTTGATTCCCGCTTATTATAACATTATTTTTCAGCTGAACATATTAATTTGACGTTACATTGTTTTAAAAGAGTTCGATTAGCGAACCTATTTAGATTTTCGATTCTAAATAGGTTCAGGCGGGAAATCTATTTGGATTTCAGATTCTAAATAGATTCAAGCGACAAACCTATTTGGATTTCAGATTCTAAATAGATTCAAGCGACAAACCTATTTGGATTTCAGATTCTAAATAGATTCAAGCGACAAACCTATTTGGATTTCAGATTCTAAATAGGTTCAGGCGGCAAATCTATTTGGATTTCTGATTCTAAATGGATTCAAGCGACAAACCTATCTGGATTTCAACATCCAGGATAATTCGACAAAAATAGTGATCAAAATATCAGGATTGCTTTTTATAGTGAAAGTGTTAGAATAGGAATGTTGTCTTACAACACTGCACCACTTCAGCAGAGTACTGCTCATCGTCCTTTGGGTGCAGTTATTACTAGCATTGCTATAAAGGAGAATGGATATGTCAAATCAACAAAAATCATACGGTACTAACCAGACACAAGGTTTAGTACGTGGCGCTTTAGTTACCGCATTGTATATCGCTTTAACGGTGGTCGTTGCCCCTGTCGCATATGGTCCAATTCAGTTTCGTATTTCTGAAGCTCTGAATTTTATCGGCCTGTATAATCGCCGCTATATCTACTCAATTACACTTGGTGTAATGATTGTCAATTTCCTACAGTCCAATCTGTTGGACGTGGTTGTGGGTGGGTTCCACACTTTAATATCATTACTCATTGCACGTTGGTTAGGTGAAAAAGTCGTTCAGTGGCTGGGCGAAAAGGCTAAACATCCCCTTTTCGTTCGTTACATCGTAATGACCTTCGTGTTTACGGCGACCATGTTTATTATCGCTTGGATGCTAATCCACTTAGGCTATGAAAATTATTTCTGGCAAACCTACGGTGTGCTTGCACTATCAGAATTCATTGTAATGACCTTGGGAGGTCTCGTAATGTACTTCTTGATTGATCCACGCATTAATTTTTATCAATAAAATAATGACCAGTAAGTGGGACGACTTACTGGTCTTTTTTTCAAGTAAACTTTTGCATTATGATATTGATTTATTAGACATTATCTTGAATAATAGATAACAGACAGGAGGGTATTATGAACGAAGAATATAAACAAACAGTCCTGACCACCGCTCTGTTAGCAGGACGTATTATGATGGAATCCGGATCGGAAGCCTATCGTGTTGAAGATACGATGTTAAGAATCTGTCGACATGCTGGATTTTTAAATGCAGAAAGTTACGTTACTGCTACCGGTATTTTCCTAAGTCTTAATGACCTGACTGGTTCACAGCTACAACAAGCGCGCCGACGCTCTACGAATTTCGAACGCATTGCCAATACCAATCAACTTTCACGTCTATACACTAGCAATGCGATTACATTAGAAGAATTAAATCATCGTCTACAAGAAGTTGACATTAATACCCCCAATTTCCCTTTCTGGTGGAAAATTATTTGCGCAGGGATTGCTTCAACGACCTTAATGATTATTATGGGCGGTTCATATTACGACTTTCTTGCCGCTATTCCAATCGGAGCAGCTGGCTATGTTGTTTCAGTCTTGGTCTCAAAATACACTGGCCTATTATTTATTAATGATCTTTTCGCTTCGATTGTGATTACATTCTTAGTTTTATTATTAGAAAATTTGGGGCTTGTCACTGACCGAGATATGTTAATTGTTGGGACGTTGATTCCACTCGTCCCAGGGCTCGCCATTACTGCGGCTTTTCGCGATTTATTCGCAGGGCATTTGCTAACAGGGATTGTTCGAAGTGTCGAAGCCATTATTACCGCCTCAGTGCTCGGTATTGGTATTGCCTTAATGTTAAGTAGTATGTAAGGAGCAAGCGATGGTTTATATTGAACAATTTATTATGTCCTTTATTCCAAGTTTATGCTTCGGAATTATACTCAATGCTCCGCGACGTATCTTAATCCCTTGTGGTTTAATTGGCGGTTGTGCTTGGATTGTAACCTACGCAACGATGCAGGCTGGGACGAATGTTGCGATTGCAACTTTTCTTGGAACCTTAATGATTAACTTCTTATGTGTCTATTTTTCACGTCGACAAAGAGTTCCCGCAATTATTTTAAGTATTCCAGGTATTGTCCCCCTTGTTCCCGGGGGTCCTGCTTATACTGCTGTGCGCTATGCGGTAGAAAGCCGCTATATCGAAAGCTTCGAGCAAATATTAATTGTCATTTATGTTTCAGGTGCAATCGCAGTTGGGTTTATGGTTGGAAATATGGTTGAAAGTAAGTTCACCCACTATCTCTCACGAAATCGCCTGACCCGTACAAAACAACCTTAAAAATCAATCTATGATAAATAACCTTCACCGATTCTTTCAAGGTGGAGGTTATTTTGATTTTCTCTAAAAAAACTCAACAGTGTTTATTCACTGTTGAGTTAAACTGTAGCCTCTTATTGATCAAAATCTTTAATTTTCATTAGACGGGTAATTTCTGCCCGCTCATTTTCGTCGAGTTTAAGTTGAATATACTTGATCGTTTCTTTCAAGTCAGGAATTGTACGCTCTTCTAGCGCGTTTACACGACGGCGTGTGCGTTCAATTTCACCGGCTAAAAGTTGACACGCTTTTTCCAATTCGGCTAACTCTAACATTTTAGGGAGCGCTTCGTTGAAACTTGTTAACGTATCATCTAAATCTGCATTCGAATTCAAGTAACCATACTTCAATTCGTTGTCTTCTTCACCGGAAAAATGCATTTCAGGAACTTTGACACTCAACATATTCTTTCGGTCAACGTCCAAACGGACATCGAATGTCGGAACGAGTGCGATTTGCTCTAAATATTCTTCATGGAGTAATGCTTTTGATAAAGCGAAATTTTGCATACCACGTTTTAAGATGGTTTCAACTTCTTCACGAAGTTGTGCATTCTCACGAATCATATTAATGAAGCTTTGCATCAACCCATCTTGTTTGTCTTTTAAGATTTTATGACCTTTGGTGGCGACGGCGAGTCTCTCTTTCAATACTGTGAGCTCCATCCGAGTGGGATTCACATTTAATCGAGCCATCGTTCATCACTTCCCTTCAGGCATATATTTCTCAATCAATTCCTCGCTAATACGGGTTAATTCCGTTCTTGGGAGAATACGTAGTAATTCCCAACCAATCTCTAAACTATCTTCAATACTGCGGTTTGTATAGTAACCTTGGTTAACGTACTTCTCTTCAAAAGCGTCTGAGAATTCTAAGTACTTCAAGTCCGTTTCAGTCAGAGCTGAATCCCCTAAAACCGAAGCTAAGCTCTTCGCTTCTTTACCTTGTGCGTATGCAGAGAAGATTTGGTTCATCGTTGACGCATGGTCTTCACGCGTCTTACCTTCCCCAATTCCGTTATCTTTCAGACGCGAAAGTGACGGCAACACGTTAATCGGTGGTTGTAACCCTTGGTTGTATAAATCACGAGACAAGATAATTTGTCCTTCTGTAATATAACCCGTTAAGTCAGGGATCGGATGCGTAATATCATCTTCTGGCATCGTAACGATTGGAATTTGTGTCACTGACCCCGTTGAACCTTCGATACGTCCTGCACGTTCATAAAGCGTTGCTAAGTTCGTATATAGGTAACCTGGGTAACCACGACGACCTGGCACTTCACGACGCGCTGCGGAAACTTCACGTAATGAGTTCGCATAGTTCGTCATGTCTGTCATAATAACTAAGACGTGCATATTCTTTTCAAATGCTAAGTATTCCGCAGCAGTTAACGCCATTTTTGGTGTCGCTAGACGTTCAATCGCTGGGTCATTCGCTAAGTTAATAAAGACTACCGAACGGTCAATCGCACCGGTCTCAGTAAAGTCATTGATGAAGTATTGCGCTTCCTCGAAAGTAATCCCGATGGCTGCGAACACTACCGCAAAGTCTTCATCTGAGTTTAATACTGTCGCTTGACGAGCAATTTGCGCCGCTAACTCTTTATGAGGTAGACCAGACCCTGAGAACACTGGAAGTTTTTGTCCACGAACTAAAGTATTTAAATGGTCAATGGTTGAAATTCCTGTCTGAACGAACTCATTTGGATAGTTACGCATTACAGGGTTAATCGCTGCTCCGTTAATATCAAGTGATTTCTCTGCAATCAGTTCTGGTCCCCCATCACTAATGCGTCCCATTCCATCGAAACGGCGTCCGATCATATCTTCAGACACATCTAATGTTAAAGGTTTGCCTAAGAAACGAACTTTTGCATCAACCTTATTAATTCCAGATGAACCTTCAAATAACTGAACGATTGCTGTGTCACCTTCAGCTTCAAGGACTTGTCCACGGCGAATAGTGCCATCGCCTAATTCAACGTTAACTAACTCGTCGAATTTTACGCCTTCCACACCTTTAACGGTAACTAATGGGTCTACAACAGCAGATAATCCTTTATGTTCTTTTAACATCTTATGCGTCACCTCCATCTTGCACCACTTGACGGATTACCGCATCAATGACTTCGCGAATTTCTCCGTAAGCTGTTTCTACTTGATCTTCATGGATGTATTTCATACGTCCAATTCGTTCACGTAATTCTACCGTGCCTTCAATCACATCGGTAATATGTGTTCCGAGCTCTAAGGCGTGTTTTACTTTATCTTCAAAGTGAAGAATCGTTTGAAGCATTTCAGATTGTTTCTTCAAGCTTGTATACGTATCGACATCATCGTAAGCATTTTGTTGTAAGTAGTCGGTACGAATCATTGCTGCAACAAGTAATTTAGCGCGGTCTGAGTCGGAGAGTGAATCTACCCCAACTAGACGAACAATCTCATCTAATTCTGCTTCCTGTTGTAGTAATGAACGTGTATGCGTTACGGCAGCATCCCAATCCATTCCAAGGCGCTCGTTTAATTTCTTATTCAAATCTGATGAATAAAGTGAGTAAGAACTTAACCAATGAATCGCTGGGAAGTGACGACGACGTGCTAGCGTAGCATCAAGACCCCAGAACACTTTAACAACACGTTGTGTGTTTTGCGTTACCGGCTCTGAAGTATCCCCACCTGGAGGTGATACCGCACTAATCGCTGTAATACTTCCTTCACGCGCAGGTTGTCCAATCGTTGTAACAAATCCAGCACGTTCATAGTATTCTGCTAGACGAGATCCTAAGTAAGCAGGGTAACCTTCGTCCCCTGGCATTTCTTCAAGACGACCTGAAATTTCACGCAGCGCTTCCGCCCATCGTGAAGTTGAGTCAGCCATGATGGCAACCGAGTATCCCATATCACGGAAGTACTCAGCAATGGTAATACCCGTATAGATTGACGCTTCACGCGCCGCTACCGGCATGTCCGATGTGTTCGCGATCAGAATCGTACGGTCCATAATTGATTCTCCAGTATTTGGGTCTACTAATTCTGGGAACTCATTAATAACTTCCGTCATCTCATTACCACGTTCACCACAACCTACGTATACGACAATATCTACGTCAGCCCATTTTGCAATTTGGTGTTGTACAACGGTTTTACCCGCTCCGAATGGTCCGGGAACCGCTGCCGCTCCACCTTTTGCAACCGGGAAGAGCGTATCAATAACACGTTGACCTGTAATCAGCGGAGTTGTCGGTTCATGTTTTTCAGCAATTTTACGCGGTTGACGAATTGCCCAACGTTGAATCATATTAAATTCACGGTCACCTTCGGCTGTTTCTAACACGTACACGGTGTCTTCAACTTTGAAGTCTCCTTCGTGAATTTCTTTCACAATACCCGTTACACCGATCGGCACCATAATTTTATGGTTAATAACCTTTGTTTCTTGAACTTCACCGATGATGTCACCTTCTTGGACTTTATCACCAACTTTAGCAACTGGCGTAAAGTGCCATACACGGTCACGATCTAATGAAGCCACCTCGATACCACGGGCAATAAATGAACTATTTGATTGTGTCGCAATATCTTTCAGTGGACGTTGGATTCCATCAAACATTGAAGACATCATACCTGGTCCGAGTTCAACTGATAGAGGTTGTCCTGTAGGGAATACAGGTTCACCTGGTCCGACCATCGATGTTTCTTCGTAAACTTGGATGAAGGCTTCATCTTCACGGATTTGAATAATTTCGCCAACTAATTTCGCTTCGCCGACATAACAAATGTCACGAATTTTGGCTTCTTCTAAACCAGTTGCAGTGACTAGCGGTCCTGAAACTGATTGAATAATTCCGGAATTCAATAATCATACCTCCTATAAAATATTTTGGCCAACGGCCTTTTTAACTTTCTCTTGGATTCGTTGCATTCCAATGCTCTCTGAATCCACTTCACTTGGTATTAATATAATGGCTGGCAAGAACTGCTCATCATATTCAGAAATAACATGGGGGACTTGAGCCGCAAGCGCTTCTGTAATAAAGATAACCCCATATTCTTGTTGAACCATCTCATGAATCATCGAGCGAACCTCACTCGCATCATTCACATAGTTGACGTCCATCCCAAGCATTCCAAATGCATAGACGGCATCTTTCTCACCGATAAATCCAATCTTATATCGCATAGCTCAACCTCATTCTTTCCTTCACAATATCGTTATCGATACTGTTCAATTTGCCTGTTAAAATTAGGCGGATATTCACAACTTCTTCTTCAACGGCGTGAATATAGGCTAATACAGGTAGCGGTCCAAACACTTTCATTTTAGCGGCTGATAATACGTTGCTAGATTCCTTGTCAATCTCACGTTCGAGCTGACTCAATGAGTTTTTATGGTTCATATTGACATTCATAAATAATTCCCGTAAATCTGGGTGTTGACTGAAATGCTGATAAGCTGCGTCAAACCCTTGACCCATCGCTTGAACATACTCTTCAACTTTAATGTTTCCATGTTCCGATAAGACCGCTTGCATATGATTTACCGAACGATTCATCGCTAATCCTCGGAAGTATACCGATAAGTTTTGTAAATCGATTTGTCGACGAATCCAATGCTCAACGTCTGATTCTTCTAATTGTTCAGCGAGATGAACTAAATGTTCTTGATAAATTCGATCCACAAATATATCAATATCATTCACTGAAGGCGTATCTGAATAAAAATTATCCATTTGGCGAATATGATCAATATATTCTTGTGGTAAAATATCAGAGTTTAACGTTGCTACAGCTTTACGAAACTCATATATCGGATAGTAGGTCAGATCAATCAATGTTTTTTGATATTCTTGACCGGTCTTTTTCTCCTTAAAGAGCACCTTGATATTATGATATGCATACTGCAGTGTAATTAGTTCCGCTAAAGCTTTATTAGGGATCTCATTGATTAACCAGCGGTATGTATCTTCCAATACATGCATCAGCATTGGTTCATAATCACGCGTACGAATCGCCTCTTCCACGCCTTCACGATAGATTGTATCGCTTAAAACACGGACAGCTTCTTCATAATTTGCTGCTTGTAGCATCCGCTCATAATGATTCTGATTGAGGAGGTAGTTCTCGTGAACACGAACAGTCATATTCACTTTGCCATAATCTGTATCTTGCATACGAACTCCCTTCTATTTGTCGTTGAACAGTTTCTCCACGACAAGATGTTGTAGTTGTTCTCGATAATCATTGACTAAATTATCAAATAAATAATTGTATTGTGTATTTCCTTGTTCAAGGATAAATCCTGAAGCTCCTTTTAAAGGTTCATTTTCTACTTCTATACCAGCTTTTTTGAAGTCTTCAAACTTATCATCTAACTTGTAAAAAGTTTCGCTTCCTAAAATTAACTTGATTCCTTCTTGAGAAGGTAACTCCTTAATCACATTCCAAATAAACTCTTGGATTAACTCTGGAGAAAGGGCTGTTAATTGGTCTTTAACGTCTGTAATAAAATGTTGGATAATGTTTTGTTTGATTGCCAACATGTCGTTACGTTGTCTAAGTTGAGTACTGCCTAAAGCAATCTCGTGCTGTTTTAGTCGGTTCGCTTCGACTTTTTGACGTTCTATTTGGTTTTCTTCTCTTAATTGTTCCTTCTTCTGCTCGAGTTCTTTAAGTTGCTCTTCACGATATTCTTGGAACAATTGATCAAACTTTGCTTCTTCACGACCGATGACACTTTGAGTCAAGCTTTTTAAGTCTGCCATAATCTCTCGTCACTCTCCTCTCTAATTCGATATCATTTGACGTAACTACGTCTTATTAATTACCGAATAAGAACATTAAGATCGAGATAACTAAACCTAAGATCGCGTATGTCTCAACCATCGCTGAGAAAACAATCCCTTGGGTTGCATTTTCAGGACGTTGCGCAAGAATTTGCATACCCGCAATTGAAGCTCGCGCTTGATATGGAGCAGAAGTATACCCTGCGATTCCTACTGGAAGTGAACACATAAAGTAGTACCATCCTGTTGAAGCAGACATACCTGGTTCAAGGTTAAGTAAGATTAATAACCCCATAACGAATCCGTATAATCCTTGCGTTGCAGGAAGTAGTTGAAGAACTAGCGCTTGACCGAATAATTCTGGTTTTTCTTTAACCAATGCTGAAGCAGATTCCCCAGCCATACCTACTGCAATTGCAGAACCTGTCCCTGCCATAAAGGTAGCGAATGCTACACCAAATCCTCCGAGAATAAGTCCAATGTTTTCTCCGAAAAATGCCGTAATAAATTCCATAAAAGAATACCTCCAATGATATAAATTTTATTTTTTACTTTCAATCCAAACTTCTTCTTCCAATGGTTTCAACGGTTTGAATTCTTTACCTCCGCCTTCAAAAAACTTACCGAAAAACTCAACGAATTCAAGACGCATTGAGTGGACGTAAGCTCCGAGGAACGAAATAAAGATGTTCAAACCATGTAAAGCTAAGAACAATAGAATCCCTACACTAAAGCGCAATACCGGTGGTAGTAGGCTTACAATTAAGTTGAATGCCATTCCGATATTTGCTCCAGCCACACCTAAAGCTGTTAGACGGGTATAACTTACAATATCCCCTACTAATCCAGCCACGTCGATCATACCAAATAAACCTAAGCTAAAGCCGATAAATGGATTACCGTTAGTAAAGATGTTAACAATAAACATCCCCACAATATTACCAAGAATTAATACGAGACCGACTTTTTGTAGGGAGGGGTTATTCCATCCCAAAATGCTATTAGCTCCCATTACTAAAATCCCAACTAAAATTAAGAACCATTGCATGGAGTCAAGGTACCATCTAACATAGTCCCCTTTACGAGCTTCCAAATAAGCTTTTAGTGCATAGGCTAGAAGCATATGGATAATACCGATTAATACGCAAATTAACATGACATCGATAACTTGATCGGTAATGTCCATCACCTTAAACGGTAGATCAAAGCCAAAGAAACTACCAAAAAATAGGCCTACCGCCATTGTTCCAACAGACATAAAATTAAATGACATCAGACTTTGCTTTGTCTTATCATTCAAATCAAAGAACAAGATTGGGAATAGCGTTCCGATAAATAAAAGTAATCCATAACCTAAATCTGCACTCATCAATCCAAAGAATAACACTTGGAAAAATGAGTAAAACGGTGTTGGGTCCAGACTTCCGTACAATGGGATTCCATATTGTTTCGTAAGCCCTTCAAACGGACGGGCAAACCAATGGTTCCTTAATTGAACTGGAATATCTTCAGGTTGGTCTTCATCACTAACAGGTTCGACATAAGATACAAACCCATCTTGACCCAGTTGTTGTTCTAGATAATGAATTTGCTCATCAACTCGATCCGACTCCATCCATCCTTTGAGAACGAACAGATGCGCGCTATCTAACGCTAACTTACTCGCCATCTGACGTTCAACAAGATTACCGTAATGCTCTTTAATTAACGATAACTGAACGTATTCTTCTTCAAAATCACCTAAAGATGCTTTAATGTCTTTTGCTTGTGCAAAACATTCTTTACGCTGCTTTAAGTTACGCTCTAACTCCACTTGAGGAAGTTCTGTATATTGATAATTTAACGGATCAAAATCAAGACGTTGAAGTTTATTTAGGATGACCTTTTGACTTTCTTCAGGGAAAACGATTAGATAACCGCTACGGTCCTGCCCATAAAATACTTCTTGAACAAACACATCTTCAGTAATTTGATGCAATTGATCAACTAAGTCATTATAATCTTCAGTCTCAATCGTACCTAACACGCCCGAAAAGTAATGTAACTCTTTCAATTCATCTGGATGAACTTTCAGTTGCGACCATTGTCGCAGCAATGCTTCTTCGTCTTCAAGCTGCTTGATTTTTTCTTCAATCTCATGCAACTGATTATCGAGCGAATAAATTGCTTGGGTTAACCCCTCAAAGTCTAATGAATGAATATGTTGTTCTAATTCATCTAACGTGAACGTATCACGTTTTCGTCGTAAACGAGTGAATAATGATTCCGGAGTACGGTAGCGATCAAGTATCGCTAGAGCTTTGACCGCCTCATTATATTGATAGCGTGCTGAGCTCTCTTGTGTATCTTGATGCGAGAATATTTCAATATCCTCTTCAGCTAAATCGGTGAAAGGCACAATTTCTGTTCCTTTCATTTCTTGCAAAGATTCTAGCAGTAGATCCTTTCTTGATTGTTCAGCGATTATCAGAACTTTACTCATTTCTGAAATTGCCATATGCTGCCATAACCTCCTTTACACCTTTCTGGACGAGTAAATCCTTGACAGATTCGTATTCATGCTGCATTTTTTGTTGATATTGCGAGACAACATGACTCACTTGCTCATAAGCCGCATTTAACTCTCCTTGAAATTGACGATCCAAATCACGATCTAAATCTTTCAACGACCGATCCAGTACCTCGCCATATTGTTGAAGTTCTTTTTGGACCATTTCTTGAATTTCTTCTTTATGCTCGTGCATCGAATTTTTCAATCCATCAATCGTACTTTCCGCTTCCTTCAAGGTATTGATAATTTCGTTTTTCATTCAGAAAATCACCTCCGACATGTCGTTATGAAAGCGTTATATTATCAGTTTACAGAGCTCCTCAACCCCCAGATGCCAGGATTCCTCATAGTAAATTAATAAATAACTCTTTACCATATTACCATTTTGTCTATAGAGTATCAAATCTTTATCTAACATAAAAGCTTGATCTATCTAGCTTTTTAATCCTTTATTTTAAAGTATTTTCCAGAAATAAACGTCGATTATTTCCAGATTTTTTTCATATAATTAGATCATGTATTGGTGTTCATTTAAGTCAAGAAATACTTTTTTGATTAGATAAATTGCAATAATTATTGCGACAAAAAGTCATTCTAACTGAACGAGTTCGTACATGAGTACTTCAAAAGGTGTTTTAAAATCTAAGCATTTTCTAGGTCGATTATTTATCAACCATAATGCATTGAAAAGTTCACGTTCCGTAATTTTAACTAGATCTGTGCGTTTAGGGAAAATTTGGATCAACTGATTTACAGTCGAAATCATAGATTCCTTCGATCGATTCGGCATCTTTAAAGCGATATAGAAGCGACTCTTGTGCTCAGCAAAAGTAACGAGACATTCTTTACTTTTACCTCTGGTTTCCTGAGTTTTGCGTCGTTTCCCTTTTTGTCTCAGGTAGTCGTAGTCTAGCGAGACCTCAATGACGCCTTGATAGATCTAGTTATAAATTGTTTTAAATGATAATCTTTTTTGATAGCAGCGCCCTACGATTTGTTCGGCAGACCAGGTTAATTCTAACTTTGTTTGAATATCTTGAATGAGATCGGGCGTATGTTTAAGACGACGACCTTTAAGAGATTGATGCTCAGTAGCGTTAGCTTGAGCCAATTGAGCAACGTAACGGGCTGACTTAACACGCTTGAGTTCTCGATAAATCATCGAACGGTGGCGCCCAATAGCTTCAGCAATTTGACTCACTGTATAGTCCTGATAAAGTACTTCTATTTTTGAACGGTCTTCTATGGAAAGATGTTTGTAGCTCATAACAGGTCTTCCGTGTGTGTTTTTGTGGTTACTAACATTTTATACGAACCTGTTATGAGTTTTCTTGTTTGTCGCAATTATTTTTACAATCTATCTAATATATAACAATTCTCTCTAATAGCTCCTGTAATGATTTTAGTAATTTTCATTTTGTAATCTCCTATAATATCTTATAATTAGATTTACAATATCATTATAATATCATTATAATGAAAATAATAGTTGCTATTGATTAAAAATAATGATACTGTTTAACTGAGACAAGGGAAACGCTTTCTTATATTATTTCAGTAAAGGAGGATCGTGATCACTAATTTTAACTAAATGAAAAAGGAGAGTTTATTTATGGCAAAAAAGAAAAAATCGATTGGTTTAATCCCCAAGTTAATTTTAGCGATTGTATTAGGTGCTATAGTTGGACAGATGACATTCCTACCAGAATTTATTTTACAAATTCCGGTAACATTCTCTTCAATTTTTGGTAATATTCTTAACTTCTTTATTCCGCTAATGATTGTTGGATTTATTGTCAAAGGCATTGCTGACTTATCTGACGGGGCTGGCAAATTATTAGCAGCGACTACGGGATTGTCATATTTATCTACAGTTATTGCGGGTGTGTCAGCATTATTAGTAGCGACTATAATATTCCCCATGTTTATTGATCAAGGAACATCTTTTGTAGATACTAGTGGATCTGAATTAGCTCCAATATTTGAAGTTGCTATTCCACCAATGTTTGAAGTAACAACTGCCATTGTATTTGCGTTTATTTTTGGTATCTGTATTTCATGGTTAAGAACAGAGAGAGATCGTTATGTCATGTATAATTTCTTCGATGAATTTAACCAAACTGTTGTTGTTACATTAGAGAAATTTATTGTTCCAATGTTACCTTTCTTCATCTTTGGTAACTTTGTAAACTTAAGTTATGCTGGAACATTTACTACAATCTTGTCTGTTTTCTGGCGAGTATTCTTAATTATTATTGCACTTCACTGGGTATTTATTATTTTATGGTTCGTTATCGCAGGCTCATACACTGGAAAGAATCCAGTCACATTAGTTAAAAATCAAATACCAGGTTACTTAGCTGCGGTTGGGTTGCAATCATCAGCAGCGACTATTCCATTTAGTTTAGAAATTGCTGAGAAAAACGGTGTATCAGCTAAGATTCGTGATTTTGTTATTCCATTCTGTGCAACAGCACATTTAATGGGAAGTACGATTACCATTACTAGTTGTGTGACGGCAGTATTAATGATGAATGGTATGTCATATTCACTAACGACAATGATACCATTCATTATGACGCTTGGTATTGCAATGGTTGCTGCACCTGGCGCACCAGGTGGAGCCATTATGGCTGCTTTACCATTTTTATTCATGGTAGGGCTAGACCCTTCTGGATCTGCAGCTACATTACTCGTATCGCTTTATATCGCTCAAGATAGTTTTGGTACGGCAACCAATATTTCTGGTGATAACGCGATTGCATTAATCGTAGACAAATGGTTTTCAAAAACAGTAGATACTGCAAAGCCTGAAAGAAGTGTATAGTTAAATACTAAATAAATGTATAAAAAATAAATTGATTAAAGTGTTACTTAAGAGCAAAAATTTAATATTTTAAACCATTAACTAACTTATCGTGATATGTTAAAAATAAAATAATGGGGAGAGTTATTTATATGACAAACCAATATTTTGACCAAGAGGTATTTGACACCATTGAAAAGGAGCGTCAACGTCAAGAAGAGAACATTGAACTAATCGCCTCTGAGAACTTCGTTTCGAAAGAAGTATTAGAAGCTCAAGGGAGTATTTTAACAAACAAATATGCGGAAGGTTATCCTGGTAAACGTTACTACGGTGGATGTGAATTCGTAGATATTATTGAACAACTAGCCATCGACCGTGTTAAAGAATTATTCGGTGCTGAGTACGCAAACGTACAACCACACTCAGGATCTCAAGCTAATAATGCTGTATTCCAAGCATTATTAAAACCCGGTGACACCTATTTAGGAATGGACTTATCACACGGTGGGCACTTGACTCATGGCTCTCCAGTTAATTTTAGTGGTAAATTATATAACGTTGTTCCTTATGGTGTAGATAAAAAAACAGAAATAATCGATTATGACCGTATTCGTGAATTAGCATTAGAACATAAACCAAAAATGATTATTGCTGGTTACAGTGCTTATCCAAGAGAATTAGACTTTAAGAAATTTAGAGAAATTGCTGATGAAGTTGATGCTTATCTAATGGTGGATATGGCTCACTTTGCTGGACTTGTTGCAGCAGGCGAATATCCAAACCCAGTACCTTATGCTGATGTTGTGACATCAACAACTCACAAAACATTACGTGGACCTCGTGGCGGTTTAATCTTAGGTAAAGCGAAATATAAGAAAAAATTTAACAGTGCAATTTTCCCAGGTAGTCAAGGTGGCCCTTTAGAGCACGTTATCGCCGGAAAAGCTGTTGCGTTCTTAGAAGCTTTACAACCAGAATTCAAAGCATATGCAAAACAAATTAAGAAAAATGCGAAAGCAATGGCAGAAGTTTTCTTAGCTCATGACAAAGCTCGTCTAGTTAGTGGAGGAACAGATAACCACTTACTATTAATTGATGTAACTGGTTTTGGTATTACTGGTAAAGAAGCTGAAGAGTTACTTGACGAAGTAAAAATTACAACAAATAAAAACACCATTCCATTCGAAACAGAATCACCTTTTGTGACAAGCGGTATACGAATTGGTACACCAGCAATCACTACACGTGGTTTCAAAGAAGAAGAATCTCGTGAAGTAGCTGAATTAATTGTAAAAACATTAGCGTCTAAAGGAAATGAAACAGTTCTTGATGAAGTACGCCAAGCCGTCTCTGATTTAACAACTCGCATTCCTTTATATAAATGATGAATTACAATAATTATTGCGACAAAAAGTTATTCTAATTGAACGAGTTCGTACATGAGTACTTCAAAAGGCGTTTTAAAATCTAAGCATTTTCTAGGTCGATTATTTATCAACCATAGTGCATTGAAAAGTTCATGTTCCGTAATTTTAACTAGATCTGTGCGTTTAGGGAGAAATTCTCTAAGTAATCCATTGGAATTCTCGTTAGTCCCTCTCTGCCAGGCACTGTAAGCATCCGCAAAGTAAAAAGCGATGTTTTGTTGTTCGATGTCTGAATAACAAGCAAATTCTTTCCCACGGTCAGAGGTGAAGCTTTTGAGAGTTTATTTAGGGAAAGATTGAATCAACTAATTTACAGTCGAAAGCATGGATTCTTTGGATCGATTCGGCATCTTTAAAGCGATATAGAAGCGACTCTTGTGCTCAACAAAAGTAACGAGACATTCTTTACTTTTACCTCTGGGAGAGAGTACCGTATCAAGTTCCCAATGATCAAATTCCAAACGCTTTTTAACAGCGCTCGGTCGTTCTTTAATCGATGTTTCGATATTAAATTTACCTCTGGTTTCCTGAGTTTTGCGTCGTTTCCCTTTTTGTCTCAGGTAGTCGTAGTCTAGCGAGACCTCAATGACGCCTTGATAGATCTAGTTATAAATTGTTTTAAATGATAATCTTTTTTGATAGCAGCGCCCTACGATTTGTTCGGCAGACCAGGTTAATTCTAACTTTGTTTGAATATCTTGAATGAGATCGGGCGTATGTTTAAGACGACGACCTTTAAGAGATTGATGCTCAGTAGCGTTATCTTGAGCCAATTGAGCAACGTAACGGGCTGACTTAACACGCTTGAGTTCTCGATAAATCATCGAACGGTGACGCCCGATGGCTTCAGCAATTTGACTCACTGTATAGCCTTCATGATAAAGAATTTCTATTTTTTTAACGGTCTTCTATGGTAAGATGTTTATAGCTCATAACAGGTCCTCCGTGCGTGTTTTTCGTGTTTTTGTGGTTACTAACATTTTACACGAACCTGTTATGAGTTTTCTTGTTTGTCGCAATTAATTTTACAATCTATCATTTACAAACTCAGAGGCATAAACATCTCATTAAATTCTCATGTTACAAATGTTAGCGATTGCTAGAAAACGCTTGAACAATCTGATAAACTGAAAACATAGTATTTTATTAATAAATTATAGGAGGATTATTATGAGTCAAAAACTTGAAGAATTTTTAGCAAAAAATTTGCAAGAGTTAAAAGAAAATGGGTTATATAATGAAATCGATACGGTTGACGGACCAAATGGCCCAATCATCAACGTCAACGGTAAAGAATTAATTAACCTATCTTCAAATAACTACTTAGGTTTTGCTACGAACGAAGAAATGATTCAAAAAGCAAACGAAGCCACTACTCATTACGGTGTCGGAGCTGGTGCGGTCCGTACAATTAATGGAACTTTAACTATTCACGATCAACTCGAAGCAAAAATTGCCGAGTTCAAAGGAACTGAAGCAGCCATTGCTTTCCAATCTGGCTTTAACTGTAATATGGGAGCTATCGCTGCAGTTATTGGTAAAGGCGATGCGATTCTATCTGATGAGTTAAATCATGCATCGATTATTGATGGTTGTCGTCTTTCTGGAGCAAAAATCATCCGTGTAAAACACCAAGATATGGACGATTTACGTGCTAAAGCTAAAGAAGCTACTGAAAGTGGCGAATACGATAAAGTAATGTACATCACTGACGGTGTCTTCTCAATGGACGGTGACGTTGCAAATATTCCAGGCATCGTTGAAATTGCTAAAGAATATAACTTAATTACTTATGTTGATGACGCACATGGTTCAGGCGTTATGGGTAAAGGTGCTGGTACGGTAAAACACTTTAATGCACAAAAAGATATCGACATGCAAATGGGAACCCTCTCTAAAGCTTTAGGTGTTGTAGGCGGCTATGTTGCTGGTTCTCAACAATTGATTGACTGGCTTAAAGTAAGAGCTCGTCCATTCCTATTCTCTACTTCACTAACACCAGGTGCCGCAGCAGCAGCAACCAAAGCAATTGAATTAATGATGGCTTCAACTGAAGCACACGATAAATTATGGGAAAATGGCCGCTACCTTAAAGAAGGTCTGAAAAACTTAGGCTTTGATATCGGACAATCTGAAACACCAATTACGCCATGTATTATTGGTGATGAAAATAAAACACAAACCTTCTCTCGTCGTTTGAAAGAAGAAGGCGTTTATGCTAAATCCATTGTTTTCCCTACCGTTCCGCGTGGTACAGGGCGTGTTCGTAATATGCCAACAGCGGCTCATACGAAGGAACAATTGGACGAAGTGCTAAAAGTCTACGAAAAAGTTGGTAAAGAATTAGGCGTTATTTAAATCCATCACATCATAGATTAAATAGAAAAGGATGATTTCACCACTATGGAAAAAATTCTTATTACGGGGTCTCTTGGCCAAATTGGGACACCCCTCGTCGTTAAATTACGTGAAATATACGGTGTTGATAATGTTATTGCAACAGATATCCATCAAAATGATGATTCTGTGGTATGTCAAGAAGGTATCTTTGAAATTCTAGATGTTCTCGATGTTGAGAACTTCGAACGAATCATTCGTGAATATAAAGTCGATACATTAATTCACCTGGCAGCTTTACTCTCTGCTGTTGCAGAAGCAAAACCTAAGTTAGCTTGGGATATCAACATGGGTGGTTTGGTGAACGCATTAGAGTTGGCACGCCAATACGATTTACAATTTTTCACACCAAGTTCCATTGGTGCTTTTGGCCCAACTTCACCACGCGATCAAACACCTCAAGATACTATCCAACGCCCTACAACCATGTATGGTGTTACAAAAGTAAGTGGCGAACTGCTTTGTGATTACTACTATACAAAATTCGGCGTCGACACTCGTGGTGTTCGCTTTCCGGGATTAATTTCTTATGAAGCACCTCCAGGTGGTGGTACAACGGATTATGCCGTAGAAATCTACTATGAAGCATTGCGCCATGGTAAATATGCCTCATATATCGATAAAGGCACTTATATGGATATGCTCTATATGCCGGATGCGATTGATGCGATTATTCAACTAATGGAAGCACCTGCTGAGAATTTAAAACATCGTAACGCCTTCAACATTAGCGGTATGAGTTTTGAACCTGAAGAAATTGCGGCTTCAATCCGTAAAGTCATGCCTGAATTTGAAATGACGTATGACGTCGACCCTGTCCGTCAAGGTATTGCAGATTCATGGCCTAATTCTTTAGACATATCTTGTGCTGTTGAAGAATGGGGCTTCAGTCCAAAATATGACCTTGATGCGATGACACGAGATATGCTCGATAAGCTTAAGCTCGACTAATTTCAATCCTTACTATAAATTAAGAAGCGTTGCCTTTTTAAGGCTAACGCTTCTTTTTGAATATATTTACTTAATCTCTAGGTTCTAATTTTACTTCTAGGAACATATTGTTATATTCAATCAATTTCTCTTGGCCTAAACCACGATAAACTTCTAAATGTTCAATAACATCATCGGTAGGATAGAACGCAGGGTCATTCACCACTTCCGGATCCATCAGCTCCATTGCCCGTCGATTTGGGGTCGCATATCCAATATATTCTGCATTGCGTGCCGCTATATCTGGCCGAAGAAGGAAATTAATTAAAGCATAAGCTCCGTCAGGATTAGCTGCATTATGCGGAATGACAATGTTATCAAACCACAAGTTGGACCCTTCCGATGGGACTTTATATGCTAAACGATCATCATTTTCCATCGCCATCGCCGCTTCTCCCGAAAAAGTAATTCCGATAATCGCTTCTTGATTATGCATATGCATTTTCAACTCATCAGCAACTAACGCTAAAATATTGGGCATTAATAACTTCATCTTATCACGCGCCTCAATTAAGCGACTCGTATCCGTTTCATTCAAGGAATAACCTAACGACTGCAATCCGATACCCATGACTTCTCGGGCACCATCATAAATAATAATTTGATTGCGATATTTTGGATTCCACAGATCATCCCAATGATTCAACTCATCTTCATCCACATATTCAGTATTATATAAAATGCCTAAGGTCCCCCAAAAATATGGGATTGAATACTCATTGTTAGGGTCAAAGGGTTGATTTAAAAAACGTTCATCGATATTTTCTAGTCCTTGAATTTTCGACTTATCCAATGGCGTTAATAATTGATCTTCGATCATTTGTTCAATCATATATTCACTCGGAACCGCTAAATCATAAGCCGTTCCTCCTTGTTGAATTTTGGCAACCATCGCCTCATTCGAGTCAAATGTTTCATAGATAACTCGGTATCCAGTTTCTGCTTCAAAGTCTTTCAAAATTGTTGGGTCGATATAATCGCCCCAGTTATAGAATACCACTGTCTGCGAACCTTGACCGCCCATTCCTCGATCTAAGGAATAACGAACGCCGTACAAAACAAAAATCAAGGCTAGAACACCTAGTATTAAACGGTTCAATTGTTTCATGCTTATCTGCCTCCTTGGAAAGGAATTCGACGAGACGGACGTATTCGCTTCTGTTGTTCGCTGATTTGAATTCGGTAATACCCAAAGACAAGTAATAAAGCTAAAATAAACATCAACGTACTCAACGCATTAATTTCGAGACTAATACCAGTTCTTGCTCGCGAGTACACTTCAATCGAAACCGTACTAAAGCCCGCTCCCGTCACAAAGAAAGTAACCGCAAAATCATCTAACGAATAAGTGAATGCCATAAAGAAGCCTGCCACAATCCCTTTAAGAATACTTGGAAGAATCACTCGAGTTAAGGTTTGCCACTGTGTTGCACCTAAGTCTTGTGCGGCTGTAATCATATTTAAGTTCATTTCATAACTTTTTGGCAATACCATTAAAACAACAATCGGAATACTGAATGCCACATGCGCAATTAAGACAGACCAGAATCCTAAGGTTACTGGAATCACTGTTGAAAATAAAATTAAGAAACTCGCTCCCATCATTACATCAGGGGTCACCATTAATACGTTATTAAACTGCATTGTCACTTGGCTTGACTTACTTCTACGTGAAAAGAAAATTGCTAAAGCCCCAAATGTCCCGATAATAGTAGCAATCAATGCCGAGCTCAAGGCAACGATAAAGGTGTTTGCGATATAACTTAACAACCGTTTATCGGAAAATAAAGTTTGATAATGCTCCAAGGTAAACTCTGTAAAACCTGACATATCTCCTCCGGCATTAAAGGAGTAAAAGATTAGATAGGCAATCGGCAAATACATCAAAATAAAGATTAGGACGATATAAATCGTTGCCCAAGAAAAATTTTTACGCATCATGGGTCGAACCTCCAATCTCTTTGGGTCGAGTAAATCGCATCACGATAACCATTAGCAGAAGTAAAACAACACCGATGGTTGCTCCCATGCCCCAGTTTTGCGTGACTAGAAAATGTTGTTCCACGGCCGTTCCGAGTGTAATGACCCGGTTACCTCCGATGAGTCGGGTTAGCATGAACAGTGAGAGCGATGGGATAAACACTGCTTGAACCCCACTCGTTACGCCCCGCATGGATAACGGGAAAATAACCCGTCTGAGTGTCACCCATTCACTCGAACCTAAGTCTAAGCTCGCTTCAATAATCGAGGTGGGGATCTCATCAATTGAATTAAAGATTGGCAGCATCATAAATGGAAGTTCCACGTACGCAGCTACAAGGATGAAAGCGGCATTCGTAAAGAGTAACTGAGGCGACCCGAGTCCCAAACGTTGAAATAACGCAACGACAGGCCCCGTCTGACCCAGTAATCCAATAAAAGCATAGATCTTCAATAATAAATTAATCCATGTTGGCAAAATAATTAACATCAGCCATAAATCTTTACGTTTGGTCTTTGTTAGGAAATATGCCATTGGATAAGCAAATAAAAAAGTAATCAACGTTACCAGTAGTGCCGATAGAAAGGAAGCAAACGTCATTTGCATATAATATGGGCTACTAAAATACTCAATATAGTTCCCGAACGTCAAACTTCCGTCAATCCCAAAAAATGAACGATAAATTAATAATAAAATAGGTGTAACCACAAATAACACAATCCATAGATAATACGGAATAGCTAATATATGTTGTAATCGCCGATTCATATGCTACCTCCTATAATTGTGAAGTCACTGAACCGTTCGATTGCAGAAAATCAAAGTGTTCTTCATCTTCCTCGTCGTCCGTATACTGTTCAATCCGAGCATCAAAATCTTCTTCTGATTCATTGTAACGCATCACATGAATGTCCGTTGGACCAAATGATAAACCAATCTCTGAACCTTCCTCGATAAATTGTGTCGTATGAATCATCCACTCATTACCTTGCTTATCGTAAGCAATGACTTCGTTAAAGACTCCTCGGAATAGTTGAGTATCTACATCCGCCACCAATTGACCTTCTTCTGGCGTAGTAATCGCAATATCTTCAGGTCGAATAACCACTTCAACCCGCTCTCCACTTGGAATTCCTCCGTCATTACACTCAAATTGATGTCCAACAAATTCCACGACATAGTCATCAATCATCGTCGCATCAATAATATTACTATCACCAATAAAGTCAGCAACGTAGTGATTGATCGGCTCATCATAAATATCTTTCGGCGTTCCTGATTGAACCACGACACCTTCATTCATTACAAAAATCCAGTCAGACATCGCTAATGCTTCTTCTTGGTCATGGGTGACAAATACAAAGGTAATCCCTAACCGTTGCTGTAACTCACGAAGTTCATATTGCATATCTGTTCGTAACTTTAGGTCTAAAGCAGATAATGATTCGTCTAATAGAAGAACCTCCGGTTCATTAATTAATGCTCGTGCGATCGAGACGCGTTGTTTTTGTCCTCCCGATAATTCACTAATTTGACGGTTTTCAAACCCATCGAGCTGGACCAGCCGTAACATCTCTTTGACTTTTTGATCAATGACTGCCTTCTTTTCTTTACGTAACGTCATCCCAAACGCAATATTATCGTATACATTCATATGTGGAAACAGTGCATAATCTTGGAAGACGGTATTCACCTTACGACGATTCGCACTCACTTGCGTAACATCTTTACCATCGAGCACTACGGTTCCAGTATTGGGTTGATTAAATCCTGCAATGATTCGTAACAACGTTGTTTTGCCACATCCAGAAGGACCTAACAATGTATAAAATTTTCCTTTTTCCAAATCCATATCGATATTTTTTAAAACGACCGTATCCCCATACGTCTTTGAAATACCTTTCAATTCAACACTGTACACTTCTGTCATTACAAATCACTCCCTATTCATCGTTTCGTATGGTGAAGCATCTTTTTTAACATTTGAGTACTCCACCTTTTACTGTAAAAAGTATAGCATAATTTAATAAAACAAACAGCTTAAGGCACACAAAAAGGTCACCACAAAGTGACCTTAATTTGATATCAAAATGTATTTATGCATCAGCGGGTATCGCTTCGCCAATAATGCGAACTTCAGGCTCTAACTGAACTTGATAAAGCTCCCAAATTCGATGCTGTATAAATTGAATCAACTCGATATAATCTGTCGCAGTCGCATGATCCACATTGACGATAAAGCCAGCGTGTTTTTTTGAGATTTCCGCACCGCCAATACGGTAACCTTGCAAGCCAGCATCTTGAATTAATTTACCGGTGAAATGCCCTTCTGGCCGTTTAAATACACTCCCGCATGAAGGTAATTCAAGCGGTTGTTTGGACGTTCTTAATTCGGTTAAACGATCCATTTCGGACTGAATCAAATCAATCTCACCAGGTTCAAGTTGGAATTTAACTTGTAAGACGACTTCGTGATTATCTTGAAAAATACTATGGCGATATCCAAATTGAGCAGTTTGAGTGCTGTAAGTTCTGAATTCACCCGTGCGAGTCAATGTTTCAATCTCTAAGGGCAAGTCCTTAATCTCTCCACCATACGCTCCCGCATTCATAAAAATGGCGCCTCCAACACTACCCGGAATGCCACAAGCAAATTCTAAACCTGTTAGATGGTGATCGCGGGCAACTTGCGTTGTTTCGATTAGTGATGCACCTGCGTCGGCAATTACCGTTTCACCTTCAACTTGAATCTGGTTCATTCGAGTTAAAATCATTACGATACCTCGAATTCCTCCGTCCATCACAATTAAGTTACTTAAATTTCCTAAAATCGTTAATGGAACTTGATTCGTATCGACCCATTCAATCATTTGTTGTACTTCTTGCTTAGTCTGCGGGAATACTAACGCATCGGCTTTCCCACCTACTTTAGTGTAGCTGTATTGAGATAAAGGTTCATTTAATTTGATATCCATTGCGGGATATTTGCTAATTAATTCATTATAAAGCACAATCATTTCCTCCTTATGCGTTGTAATCATGTAAAGTATGTCCTAATGGCTTCTCCATCACAATCGTATCATAATATTTACCATCTTGATTAATCCATTGAGATGATCGGCCAATTTCGCAAAAGCCGAATTTCCGATAAAGATTGATCGCACGATGGTTGGATGCCAGCACTTCTAAAGTTAAGATGTTTAACGAAGTTTGTTCTGCAAAGTCAATCAGCGAATCAATCAATGCACTCCCAATTCCACATCCCCAATATTCCTTAATAACAGCAATGCCAACTTCTCCAAGTTGAGGATCTTCTAAAAGATTCCGTACAGATAGATTCGCCGTCGCAATTAATTCCCCAGCTAATTCAACAACTAAAATAATGCTGGAAGAAGCTTGCTCATACTGAGCTAAAAGTTCTCGAAGTGCAGAACAATCATTAAGGTCATTTTTTGTATCAAAGATTAAATAAGACGTCTCTTGTCGAAGTTGGCACATGAGTTGCTGATAGTGAGACGCATCTTCAACTTTTGCTTCGCGGAATAAAAGTTCAACCCTTTCAGTGGTGTTCCCTGAATCGCTAGATATATTAGAGTGCGTTGATTCAACCATTCGCTAGATTAACCCTCTTTCTTCGACCGCATCTTCTATCATAGCTATCACGTTATCGTATTTCAATGAATTCCCACAAGGCTTAATAGTAATTTCTCGCGTCGTTGAATCCAATGGATTTAATTGAATCATTAAATAATCTTCAGGTAAATATCCCTCGATAAATTGTGCCCATTCAATAAAAGTAATCGCATCCGGAGAAAGAACAGCATCGATATCAAGTGACTCTGCCCCTCCTTGTTCTAAACGGTACGCATCCATATGAATTAACTCAAAATTTTTATCCGGAATAGGATATTGCTTTACAATAGTGTACGTTGGACTATTGACACGGCGAGTAATTCCTAATCCTTGTGCAAAACCTTGAGTAAACGTTGTTTTACCCGCACCTAACGGTCCGTCTAATCTAATTACCATCCCAGGCTGAATATATTGAGCGAGCAACTTAGCAACTTGTTGTGTTTCAGCATGTGAAGTCGTTCGTATCCGCATCGTGAATATCCCCTTTCTGAATAAAAATTTGATTTCATGGCTATTCTATGCTACTTTATAGATATAAACAAGTCCTAATAAGGAGGCAAATTATGAAAAAATCATTGAAACTTATATTTTTACCTTTATTAACCATCTTACTCGTTGCTTGTACGAACGGGCAAGATAAAAAAGAAAATGTTGAAACCACCGTTGAAGAAACAACGACAGAAGTTACAACAGTCGAAACAACAGTTGAAACTACTGAAGAAACAACTGAGGTTGCAACGGAAGATGCTGTGAAGATTAACATTTACCTTCATGGCGAAGAAGAACCGATTGCTACAGCCTTTGTCAATGACGGTGCTGGCAAAAGCGTACTCGAAGCGATGCATGAAACAGACCTGAAATTCCACTTCAACGAAGATGAAGGTGTCGTAGAAGAAATCGAAGGTCACGAAAATGACTATGAAGATTTCAATACATGGGTATATCTACTCAATGGTGCATATGCTGAACTTGGTGTTAAATCGCAAATCTTAGAAGCTGGCGATGAAATTAGTTGGTACTATGGTACTCAAGATGAAATTCCAGTAAATATTATTGAATAATAAATAAATCAAAAAACGACCTTGCTTGGGGCAAGGTTGTTTTCTTCTTTTTAAATTAAAGCTTGATTTGCTGTAATAATTGATACTTTGTAGACATCCTCTTCATTACATCCTCTAGATAAATCCGATACCGGTTTATTTAACCCTTGTAGGATCGGGCCAATCGCTTGATATTGTCCTATACGTTGCGCTATTTTGTAACCAATATTACCTGATTGAATCTCTGGGAAGACGAATACGTTGGCATGCCCAGCTACATCTGATTCTGGTGCTTTTTTATCCGCAACGGATTCAACGAGCGCCGCATCAAATTGCAACTCTCCATCGATAGGCAATGTTGGGTCTAATTCACGAGCGATTCGCGTCGCCTCTACAACTTTATCAACCTCAGGTGAAGCAGCAGATCCTTTCGTTGAGAAGCTTAACATTGCGACTTTAGGTTCAATATCAAAAATTCTTGCGGTTTTAGCACTTTCAACTGCGATTTCCGCTAATTCTTGAGCATCGGGATTAATATTGATCGCGCAATCCGCCATAATTAACTTCTCACCACCACCTTCAACTGGCGGTATCATGACGAAAGCACCACTCGTTAGTTTTACATTCGGACGAGTTTTTATAATTTGTAGTGCAGGTCGAACCGTGTCTCCTGTTGAGTAAGTAGCTCCACAAACTAAACCATCTGCTGCATCCGTATAAACCAACATTGTCCCTAAGTACACATTATCACGTAACATTTCACGTGCTTGTTCCTCGGTATTTTTTCCTTTACGACGTTCAAAAAATGCCGCTACCATCTCTTCAAAGCGAGGATAGTTGGATGGATCAATAATTTCAATATCACCTAGATTCCAATGGTTTTCTGCTGCCAATTGTTTAATATTATCAGGATTACCAATTAAGATTGGTTCAATCAACTTGTCAGCTTTCAAACGAATTGCTGCCCCTAGAACACGGACATCTTCTGCTTCAGGATAGACGATCCGTAAATTTTTATCTTTGATTTTTAACGATAATGCTTTAAATAATTCCATATTTTCGCTCCTTTATTTTCATATCTTTATTTTACACAATTCATCGGTGATTTTAAATGAATATTCTTCATTTTATTTCATACTGCTTGACATTTTTTGTTTACACATGTAAACTTTAGGTTGAAAGGGGAGTTATTATGGATTACACAATTAGCGATGCTGAATGGCAAGTGATGCGTCTAATTTGGAGCCAGCCTCGATTGACGAGCCGAGAAATCATTGATCAACTTCAACAAACGACGTCTTGGAAAGAGGGCACGATTAAATCGTTAATGAACCGGTTAATGCAAAAAAAATTAATCGATTCGATTGATAAGACTCGACCTTACCAATACGTTACCACGATTGATCAGAAAAAAGCGTCCCTCGATCAAATAAATGGCTTTATCGATCGAATTTGTCAACGTCAGGTGGGCACTTACCTTAATGAACTCATTGAAACTAGCGCCTTATCACAAGATGACTGCACGTTACTAATTCAAACATTAGAACAAAAAAGAGCTCTAGCGCCAACGGAAATTCCTTGCAATTGTCCAATTGGCGAATGTCACTGTACTCATACAAATATTCATACTTAGGAGGAATTCAATGAAACAAAATTATCATATTGATGGAATGAGCTGCGCCAGTTGTGCCTCACGAGTGGAACAGGCTGCGCTCAAAGTCCCTTCTGTTAAAGAAGCATCCGTTAACTTAGCGACTGATACACTTCGTGTTACCTCAGATAATGAATTAGACCCAACGAATATTATTGAAAGTGTTCAACAGGCGGGGTACCAAGCAAATCTTATTTTGTCCCCGCAAGAACAATTTGAACGTGATGAACGTCAAAAAGAGGCAAAACGCATTATGCAAAAGAAACAATTATATTGGATGTTTCTCTTTGCCATCCCACTCTTTATCATTGCAATGGGCCCGATGCTAGGAATTCCTTTGCCTCATATAATTGATCCCGTATCGTCTCCCTTAGGTAATGCCTTGGTTCAATTTATCCTTACGGTTCCGATTTTATATTTTGGAAGGGATATTTTTATCCGTGGTTTCCGTCAATTAATACATAAGCAACCTTCAATGGACTCGCTCGTTGCCTTAGGGACCTCCGCAGCCTTTATTCAGGGTATCATTGCGACAATCTATTGGGTCATTTCACCAACTTCAACAACAGGCCATCACCCTATCGAGCTATACTTTGAATCCGCTGGAGTCATCATTACTTTGATGACACTGGGAAGATATTTAGAGGAATTAGCTAAAGGACAAACAGCACAAGCCATCCGAGAACTGATGAATTTAACACCACCTACCGCTCGAGTCATTGACGATAACGGCAACGTAACACTCAAACCCGTTGATGAAGTTCAAATTGATGATCTTATCCAAATTCAACCAGGAGAGAGCTTGCCCGTTGATGGTATTATTACCCAAGGCCGCTCAGCTATCGATGAATCGATGATTACCGGCGAAAGCATGCCAGTCGCTAAAGAAATTGGCGACACTGTCATTGGAGCCAGCGTCAATAGCACAGGCGCTTTCACTTATCGGGCCACCCGTGTAGGACAGGATACGATGATTTCTCAAATTATTCGGATGGTTCAAGAAGCGCAAGGTTCAAAAGCACCAATTAGTAATTTGGCAGACCGGGTTGCACACTATTTTGTGCCAACCGTTATTATCCTAGCCATTTTGGCGGGGGTGTTCTGGGGATTAGTAATGGGCGAATCCCTTAATTTTACTTTACGTATTGTTATTAGTGTTCTTGTTATTGCCTGCCCTTGTGCACTTGGTTTAGCGACCCCCACTTCCATTATGGTTGGTACAGGCAATGGCGCTAAACACAGTATTCTCGTTCGAAGTGGGGAATCCCTTGAAAAAATGCATCACACAACTACGGTTGTCTTAGATAAGACGGGTACCGTTACGATGGGGAGTCCTACTCTCACTGATTGGTTGGTTGATTCAGAACAAGATGAAGCCCAAGTCATGCAATTAATTTATAATGCAGAGAAACAATCTGAACACCCTCTCGCCCTAGCTATTACCCGTTATGGTCAAGAGCAGAATTTTGAGACGTTACCAGTTGAATCTTTTAACAGCATCACCGGAAAAGGAATCGAAGCTCAAATTGCTGATCAAACCATTCAAGTTGGAAATCAAGCGTGGATTGAATCGATGTCTTCGATTCCTAATCACCTTATCCAACAAGCAATACAATGGGCTAACGAAGGGAAAACCCCAATCTTTGCTGCTGTCAACCAACGAGCGGTTGCGACCATAGCGATTAGCGATCCGGTAAAAGACTCTTCCGAAGAGGCCATTCAACAGATGATTGCAGAAGGGTTGAAAGTTGTTCTACTTACAGGTGACAACAAAGCGACTGCTGAGGCCATCGCAAAGCAAGTTGGGATTGAACAAGTCTATAGTCAAGTCTTGCCACAAGATAAAGCCCAAATTGTGAAGCAATTACAGACTAATAGTGAATGTGTGATGATGGTGGGAGATGGCATTAATGATGCTCCCGCTTTAGCTCAAGCAGATATCGGACTCGCAGTAAGTTCAGGTACGGATGTAGCAATTAGCTCGGCCGATGTGATCTTAATGCATAACGATCTTAAAGATGTCTTACGAGCGATTCATTTAAGCAAACTGACTCTCAAAAATATTAAACAAAATCTATTTTGGGCCTTTGCCTATAATATCATTGGTATTCCAATTGCAATGGGCGTATTAAGATTATTCTTTGACGGTCCTCTTCTCAATCCGATGATGGCTGCTTTAGCGATGAGTTTAAGTTCAATCTCTGTTCTAACCAATGCACTCCGTCTTCGTTACCAACGACTATTGTAAAAATGAAATTTTCCGAAACTCAAAGCGACGAAGCAAATTAAAACTTCGTCGCTTTTTATGGTGTTTATTCCGATATTGGGGGGTATTTGCATTTACCTTCATAAAATTCATCTAATACCATCGAATTATGGATATGAGTAATCGTTAAGCTCAAAGGTGCTTTTATTAATCGATAGACTCAATTATAATAAAATTAACAACAGAAAGGAGCTGCTTTCATGTCAAAAAATGTTTATTTTGCGAGTCCTCTCTTCAACGAAATGGAACTTCAATTCAATGCACAATTAGCCCAAAGAATTCGAGATCGTTATCCAGAAATCAATTTATTTTTACCACAAGAACAAAGTGAAATAAATGATAAGTCTAACTATGCAGACTCTAAGTTAATTGCCCAGGTGGATACCGATGCGGTATTAACGAGTCGGTTGTTGATCGCAGTATTAGACGGCTTAGTCGTTGACCCAGGTGTCGCTTCTGAAATCGGTGTCGCATATCAAGCTGGTATTCCAATTATCGGATTGTATTCCGATACGCGCCAAGCTGGAGCTGATAATCCAGAAAAAATCGAAGCGCTCCATACCATTGCAGAATCTCAGTTTAGTTATATCAATTTGTATACGGTTGGGTTAGTTAAATTAAGAGGTGAAATCGTCGGTAGCTCGGCTGATCTCATCAATTCCATCGAAAAATATTTATAATCTCATATTATTTTAACATTTCTCTAAAGTTACCAGACTGTAACTTTCTTTCACAAGAAGAATGTGCTAATATTATCAATGGTGTTCTTAGGACCCAATGATATTAGAGGAGGCTCATAAATGCTTAATGTATCGAACGTCAGTCTTCATTTTCCTGACCGAAAATTATTTGATGACGTAAATATCACTTTTACACCGGGCAACTGCTATGGCGTTATTGGTGCAAATGGAGCTGGAAAGTCTACTTTCCTTAAAATTTTATCCGGTGAAATCTCACCTACAACAGGAAACGTTACGATGGATCCTAACGAACGGCTTGCGGTATTAAATCAAGACCATTATGGTTTTGAAGATTATCAAGTCCTCGAGACCGTGATGATGGGACACCAAGAGCTTTACAATGTTAAAAAAGAAAAAGACCAAATTTATTTAAAAGAAGATTTTTCCGATGAAGATGGAATCCGAGCTGGAGAGCTTGAAGCTAAATTCGCTGAAATGGGTGGCTGGGAAGCAGAAGCTGAAGCGAGCGACCTACTTCAAGGTCTCGGCATTACTACCGATATGCATTATTTATATATGCGAGAGTTAGTTGAAGCCGATAAAATTAAAGTTTTATTAGCACAAGCGCTCTTCGGGCGTCCTGATAACTTACTACTCGACGAGCCGACAAACGGACTCGATGCGCAAGCAATTGAGTGGTTAAGTAATTTTATTATGGATTTCCCGAACACTGTCATTGTCGTCTCTCACGACCGTCACTTCTTAAATCAAGTTTGCACTCACATGGCAGACGTGGACTTTGGGAAAATCAAACTTTACGTCGGTAACTATGATTTTTGGTTACAATCGAGTCAATTGGCTGCCAAATTACAAGCAGATCAAAATGCTAAGAAAGAAGAGCAAATTAAAGAACTACAAGCTTTTATCGCAAGATTCTCAGCCAACGCTTCGAAATCTAGACAAGCTACTTCTCGTAAGAAAATGCTTGATAAAATCACCTTAGACGATATCCAACCTTCCTCCCGACGTTACCCTTATGTCGGATTTTCACCTGCTCGGGAGATTGGTAATGACCTACTACGAGTCGAAGGCTTGTCAAAAACAGTCGACGGTGAAGTGTTACTCAATAACATCACCTTCACCTTAAATCGTGATGACAAAGTTGCTTTTGTTAGCCGTAACGACCTAGCCGTCACCACTTTCTTTGAAATGATTACTGGACGCCTCGAGCCGGATAGTGGTATCTATGAATGGGGTGTTACAACGACTCAAACCTATTTGCCGCGTAATTCTTCAGATGAATTCGATCATAACGAAATGACGATTGTCGATTGGTTGCGTCAATATGCTGAAAAAGAAGAACAAGACAATACATTCTTACGTAACTTCTTAGGTAGAATGTTATTCCGTGGCGATGATGTATTGAAGCCTGTGAACGTTCTTTCAGGGGGTGAAAAAGTTCGCTGTCTATTGTCTAAGATGATGCTTTCGAAAGCCAATGTTCTTATATTAGACCAACCGACAAATCACCTCGACTTGGAATCTATTACCGCACTTAACGATGGCTTAATCAAGTTTAAGGGAGCTATTTTAATGGCTTCTCACGACTATGAAGTCTTAGACACTACATGTAATCGAGTGATTGAATTAACACCGAATGGTGCTTACGATCTGATCAATACCACTTACGGTGAATATGTTAATAATCAAGATGCTCAACAACGTATTGCAAAATTGTATGAAACAAAATAATAATTTAATTTAAAGGAGAATCTATCATGGAAGTTTTTGATTTTGAAGATGTTCAGTTGATTCCTAATAAATGTATTGTTAAAAGTCGTTCAGAATGTAACACTGAGGTTCAATTTGGCCCGCGTACATTCAAAATTCCAGTTGTTCCAGCAAATATGCAAACCGTCATGAACGAGGAACTTGCTCAGTGGTTTGCTGAACATGATTATTTCTATATTATGCATCGTTTTGATGAAGCATCTCGCCGTCCATTTATTGAAAAAATGCATAACAAAGGACTCTACGCATCAATCAGTATCGGAATTAAAGAACCTGAATATGCATTCGTAGAAGAACTTGCACGCGACGGTGTCATTCCTGAATACGTTACGATTGACGTTGCACACGGTCACTCTGACAACGTTATTCGAATGATTCGCCATATTAAAAAACATCTCCCTTCTACGTTCCTCATTGCAGGAAATGTGGCGACACCTGAAGCAGTTCGTGAAT
This sequence comes from Falseniella ignava, assembly GCF_002847645.1. Classification (NCBI taxonomy): domain Bacteria; kingdom Bacillati; phylum Bacillota; class Bacilli; order Lactobacillales; family Aerococcaceae; genus Falseniella; species Falseniella ignava. The sequence goes on along the minus strand of NZ_PKHE01000001.1, from coordinate 140,633 downwards.
TGGAAAATGCGGGAGCAGATGCGACAAAAGTTGGTGTCGGACCTGGGCGTGTTTGTATTACGAAATTAAAAACTGGTTTTGGTACTGGTGGTTGGCAACTTGCTGCGATTCGTCTTTGTGCAAAAGCTGCTACAAAACCGATTATCGCAGATGGCGGAATTCGTCATAACGGAGATATTGCCAAAGCATATCGTTTCGGTGCATCCATGGTTATGATTGGATCACTCTTTGCAGCGCATGAAGAAAGCCCTGGAAAATCTCGTGAAGTTGATGGGGTTATTTACAAAGAGTACTTCGGTAGCGCTTCTGAGTACCAAAAAGGAGAACGCAAAAACGTCGAAGGTAAAATTGAACTCATCCCGACTCGAGGAAAACTCGAAGATACGTTAATTGAAATGCAACAAGACTTACAATCTGCTATTTCATATGCGGGTGGAAAAGATATTAATTCACTACGCCACGTCAATTACGTTTTAGTGCGTAACACCGTCTACAATGGTGACCGTTAATTACAGAATACTTATCAAGAGTTGTGTTTAAAGCACAGCTCTTTTTTTATTTATACTTATCGTATGTACCAAGATAAGATTGTTCAATCCAAAAAATTTGCTATAATAGATTTATGCAAATTAATGAAAGAAGTGTGATGATATGGGTCGTAAATGGATGAATATTAAAGAAAAGAAAGCCCAAAAAGATAAAGACACGTCCAGAGTGTACGCAAAATTCGGTATTGAAATTTATGCCGCAGCTAAATCAGGTGAGCCTGACCCAGACCTCAACCAAAAATTAAAATTCGCAATTGATCGTGCAAAATCATACGATGTTCCAAAACATATTATTGATCGAGCGATTGATAAAGCAAAAGGAACCGGCGATGAGAACTTCCAAGAGCTTCGCTATGAAGGCTTTGGTCCAGGCGGATCAATGATTATTGTCGATGCGCTAACAACCAATGTTAATCGAACCGCCGGAAATGTCCGTGCCATCTATGGTAAAAACGGCGGTAATATGGGCGTAAGTGGATCTGTCAGCTATTTATTTGATAATACTGCTGTATTTGTATTTGAACATGCGGATGCCGAAGAAATCATGATGGCCTTATTAGAAGCAGACTGCGATGTCCGAGATGTCGAGCAGCAAGAAGATAATGTCGTCGTTTACGGTAATCCAACGGATTTCCAAAAAATCTATACTGCGCTTGAAACTTATGGAATTGATAAATTTGATGTTTCTGAACTAGAAATGTTACCGAAAACAGAAATTACTTTAGAAGGTGCGGAACTTGAGCAATTCGAAAAACTCATCGATTTGCTTGAAGATGATGAAGATGTTCAAAAAGTACACCACAACGTAGATCTCTAATAAAGTTGAAACGACTAACTTCATTTTGACGAAGTTAGTTTTTTTATAGATAAATATGACTTTTATATGAATAACGCTTGAAAAAAATTATAAACTTTTGTCTATTTCTCTTTTGTAGGCATTTTTTGTTCTATAATAAAGATAGCAACTCAATAAAAAAGAAAGAAGTGATATTCATGCGTAAGTCCTATTTATTAGCAGCGATTCTACTGGCTGGCACAAACACAATGTCTCCAATGGTCAATTTGGTCAACTCTACTCAGCATGAAAGTGTAATTTCTCGAGTTCAAGCTAAATCGATTCAACCGAGCGCTTCTCTTGGTGCAACTTTATCTGAAAATGATATTAAACGCACCTTACAGTTATTAACAGGTCAAACAATTGAGCAAAAAAATCAATATTTGATTGATGGAGAGATCATTAACCATTATCTAAACGATGGATCAACGCGTATCACACCTGTTTATTCGAGTGCGGTAATTGAACCAAGGGAACCTGGTTATGGGGTTCAAGTTCAAATTGTTACACCTCAAACTATTTTAAATGTTAATTCCCAAACCTATGCCAATGCTGCGATTACAGCTGGGGCGGAAGATGTCTTAATTCGAATCGCCTCACTCTACCCTGTCACCGGTGAAGGTGCTTTGGCAGGTGTTTATAAAATGTATGAAGCTGCAGGACAAGCATTGAATCCCCAAAACGTTACAACAGCGCAAAATGAAATTAAAACGGTTATTCAAGTTAAAGAAACTAAAGAATTAACCGAAAGTCAAATTAACGAAATTCAAGCTTTACTAAAAACCAGCTTACATCAATATTTAGGTGAAGGAAATGACACCAGTCAAGCGGCTTTGGATCAATTAATTCAACAAACCATTGAAAACTGGGCTAAAGAACATCAACTTACCCTCTCTCAAACCGTAATTCAATTATTAACAACGTATGCACGAGAATATGCTCAATCTGAAGCAGCTCAAAATGCTCGTACTGAAAAACAAATTGATGCAAATTCATCTACGAAGTGGACGGCTGAACAAGCCATTGATTTATTCGAAGGTGTCTTCTTATATCACACCAATCAATACGCAAAAATTGATCCTAACCAATATGATCGTAAAGCATGGTCAGTAATTGATAACCATGACCAAACGATTACATTGTCCCTTCAAGGGGTTGGAAAGTATGAATTCACCTATCGTGATCATCAAGTAATTATTACTGCCTATACTGACACGCAATCACCTGAAAAAGCAACAGCAATGTATACGATCGATAAAGTTAGCTATTTGATTTTACATGAAAAACATTTTGATTTACTCGATTCTAAAGAAGGTTTCGATTCATTCACGGAAGAAATAGCTTTTGACTATTTGCAAAAAGCTGTAGTAGGTTCAAATAATGATCTCATTCAATCTTGGATTGAACCTGTAGAGGATGGTTCGTATTTAGTCGAGTTAGTCTACCAAACAAAAGATAACCAAGATGATACGACCAATTATGGATTATTTAGTGTCCAACCTGATGGTTTAATTACAGAGGTGAATAATTACGCTCATGTGATGGGACATCCTTATTATAACGATGACCTCCATTCAAACTCCATTCTCAAACATTTGGCCTGGACTTCTGAAAAACAACAAGCCCTCGAACAATTTATGATTCGTTGGCAAGCTGAAATGGGACAAGAATATATCGCGGCAACACCGAATAATCCTGCGAATATGTATGGTATTACTTTCCCTGAACAATTAACGGAAGGGTTATTGGCTGTTAATGATCAAAAGGTAGCCGCAACTTGGAATCCAAATGGTGAATTATTACCAGATACATACAACATTGTCGCTGCATACTACCAAGTTAACGGCCCAGAGATGGCGGGACATTTCTACTTAATGACCATCTATAACGGACAATCAGTAGTACTGCACTCACAACAAAATCAAGGGCTTCCTGATGGACTTGTTCACTTTACCCCAACTGAAAATATTGCATTAGCGAATGCCTTTACAGATATCGCCAACAATCGATTCACTACAACAAACGTTGTAGGCTACCGACCTACGACTCCAAATGAGGAGACCAGCATTGAACCGATTTCTCCAAGTGAAATCGAACAATATCCAAATACAGAAGATCCTGCGTGGGACGCTGTTAAAGATGAACAAATGAAAGGCTATTTCGGTTCTTACGAAGTTGAAACAGGTGAGCAATATATCCAAGCAACCCCTGCTAGTCAACAATCGATGTATGGTGTAGATTTCCCTACAGGGGTAATTGAGCGACTCGCAGTGAGTGATCAACAAGTTCCAGCGCGCTGGGCTAATTTTGATGAACCCCTTAAAGCAGACGTCTATAATATCGTCGCAGCCTATCGCCAAACACCACCTGAGAACTTAGAATATTTCCCTCATTTTTACTTGTTAGCAATCTACAATGGGGAACCCGTAGTATTGCATTCACAACAAAATCAAGGGGCAGAAGATGGGTTAATCCATTTTGAACCGACTCAAACTGAGTACTTGCGACAACAATTTGAAGCTACCTATCAAGCCACCCCTCCGACTGATGATGATTCTAATGATTCTGCTCAAATATCATGGAATAATGAAAAAACTGAGCAATTGAATACTTTTATGACAGAATGGCAAAAAGATATGAACCAAGAATATCTTCCTGCCTCACCAGAAAATCCAGCGAATATGTATGGTGTCGAATTCCCTGCACAAATTACGGATGACTTTTTAGCGGTGGCAGATCAGCCTGTCCAATCCGTTTGGAATCCGGACGGCCCACTGGTTCAAGACACCTATAATATTGTTGCATCCTATTATCAAATTAACGGTCCGTCAATGCAGACCCACTTCTATTTGATGACGATTTATAATGGCGAGCCGATTGTTTTGCACTCACAACAAAATCAAGGGATGCCAGACCAAAAAATCCACTTTGAACCTACACAAAATGCTGCACTGCAAGAAGGTTTCCGTAATATCTATCTTCAGTAACATTTGATGACAATCTTATGTACTACCCGTTAAATATTGATTTAACGGGTAGTTTTTGCTTGTAAAAAGATTGGATTAATCGTTTATTTGTGATAATATTAACAATGGAAAATAACAAAGGAGGTGCCTTTTTCATGTCTAAATGATGTAATATCTCTTGCGCTAGCATAGCGTACCCTACTTGGCACCTTTGCATCTTTTTACAAAATATTTTTCCAGATAGCAGACAGGGTCAAGTGACGAACTCGATCAACTAAAGGAGGATTCTTGAATGTATAGTCTTTTGGCTTTTCTGATTACCTTAGTACTTTTTTATATTTTATACAAAATGCAGCAACGCAAAATGTCTTTAATGGTCCGAGTATTAACCGCGACTGCAATGGGTGCCATTTTAGGATACTTTTTCCAAGGTCACACTGATTACGTCGTAATCTTTGGTAAAATATACGCCAACCTATTAATGGCCTTTGTAATCCCCTTACTACTCTTTTCAATTATTGCAACGATTATCAATATTGGAGACCTTAAAACTTTAGGTTCTATCGGAGGCAAAACATTAGGTTTTCTTTCACTCCATAATATTTTAGGTTCCGTTATTGCAATTATTATGGGCCAATTAATGAACTTAGGACTCAATGCAGGCATCGATATGGTTTCTACCGATGAGCTTGCAGAAGTTCCTCATTTTTCACAAGTCATTGTTAGCTTTTTCCCACGTAATATTATCGATAACATGGCCAATAACAAAGTGATTCCAGTAGTTATTTTTGCTGTGATTATTGGTATCATTATTTTAATCTATGAAGACAAACAAGAAATCAAGCCGTTTATTGATTTCATTGTGGCGGGTAATAAAGTAATGAATAAAACGATTGGCTCAATCGTTAAATTTACCCCATATGCAGTACTTTCTCTTTTAGCGAATCAAGTAGCTACATTAGATTTCTCGTTCGTAACTTCACTGCTTATTCTTTTATTGGCGGTTTATATTTGTTGCTTCTTCCATACCTTTATCACAACATCTGGTCTAATTACGTTGTTTGGACGTCATAATCCATTAATTGTTCAACGTAAATTATTCCCTGCGTGGTTAATTGGCTTCACTACCCAAAGCTCTATTGGTAGTATTCCTGCTAATATTCGCTGTCAGAAAGAATTGGGAGTACCCGAAAATATCGCTTCGATTTCGGCTTCTGTCGGTACTACTTTCGGAATGCCTGGATGTGCTTCAATCTGGCCAGTATTACTAGCTATCTTTACAGTCAATGCACTAAATATTGATTTCTCAGTTAACCAATATTTCCTAATGGTTGGCGCCGCTTTACTGGCTTCAATAGGAACCGTTGGTGTCCCAGGTACTGGTACTATCCAAGCTACTGCATTATTTGCAGCAATGGGGCTTCCAGTTGAGATGATTCTAGTTCTAAGTCCAATTGCTGGAATGGCAGATATGGCCCGAACTTCTACCAACGTACATGCAGGAGCTTCAACTGGATTTATGGTGGCAGCAAGTAATCATCTCATTGATGAGGAACAATTCCATCAAACTACCGCACAACTTGATGCATAGATATCACGCATTATAATTATGGTCTATTCTGGTCACTTTCTTTAATTGAAAGTGGCCTTATTTTATTCTTCGTTATCGTATAATTTCGAATAGCTTCTAAAACAATTATCTTCATTTAGATTTTATGGTATACTACGTCTAGTATGATTGGGGGTGAGGAATCTGTATTACGTAAGTACACAAAATCAAGCGCATCGTGTCACTGCTGGGGAGGCTTTATTGAATAGCATAGCTCCGGACGGAGGTCTTTATGTACCTGAACATATTCCGCATTTTGAAGTAGATTGGGAGACATTTTCCCAATTATCTTATCAAGAGATGGCAGAGAAAATTTTAGCACTTTTCTTTGATGATTTCTCATCTGAACAATTGAGCGATGCCATCAACTCTGCCTATCGCGAACGATTTAACCATTATCAAATTACTCCCGTTCGTAAAGTGAGCGATTATTATATTCTAGAGTTGTTCCATGGGCCAACGGTTGCCTATAAAGATATTAGTATGGCGATTTTACCTTATCTTTTTGAAGCTGCGCGAGCCAATATTATGCCTGACAAACAATTAATTTTAATGTTGAGTTCAACAGGTGAATCTGGAAAAGCTGCTCTCGAGGCTTTTAGAGAGTTTGATAACTTTCGTGTCTTACTCTTCTATCCAAAAGATATTATGTCAAGCCTACAAGAGAAACAGCTTAAAGTTCATCAAACGTATCCTAAAAAAGTTGTCTCGATTATCAATAACTTCCGAGAAACTGTCGGAACATTGGAGCATATCTTACTGGATCAACCCCTTACACAGCGCCTCGAAGAACAACATTGGCACTACAGCTCATTGAATGCCATTAATATTGGAAGAGTGATTCCTCAAATTGTCTATTACTATTATGCTTATGCCCAACTTATCCGCCAAAATGAAATTACGATTGGAGAATTAGTAGATTTTAGCATTCCAACGGGGAACGGGACCAACCTACTTAGCGCCTACTATTCGCGCAGAATGGGATTACCGATGGGAGAATTAATTTGCGTTAATAATGAAAATAACGACCTCTATCAACTCTTTACGACCGGCGAATTTGAACTCAATCGACCAACTTATCATACACTCAGCCCTTCTCTCGATGTCCGCCTACCACGTAATTTCGAGCGAATTCTATACTACTTGCTCAATGAAGACGCTGAGCATACAAAACATCATATGGATGAACTTAAACAAACTGGGCGATTCAAATTAGACCCCGAAGATTACAGTAATATTGATGATTTTATTGCAACGTGTATTACCAATGCAGAAACGAAAGCTCAAATTCGACAAACTTTTGAAAACCATATCTATTTACTTGATCCTCATAGTGCCGTTGCGATGGCAGGTATGCGTAAATTAAGACGTGAAGAACGGCTGACACATAAGCAAATGGTTATTGCAACCTCCAGCCCTTATAAATTCCCTTATGCGACACTAGACGCCCTAAATATTCCAGTAGATGGCAAGACCGATCGGCAAATTTTAGAATTGACCGAGAACATTTTACAGTATGACTTACCTGAATCGATTCTAGAATCAATTAGTACTGTCGACAGCCATCTTTATTCTATAACGCATCAAAAACTCAAACCTTTCCTAGAACAATGGTTCAACAAATTAGACTAATTTAAAAACTCCAGGTAGCACTGCAAAAGTACGCCTGGAGTATTTATTTTAATCTTCCCTAACATAATGAAATGCTAAACGTTCTCCACCACCGTTGATTAATTGAATCTTGCCACAATATTCAAAACCTGAGCTTGACAAAAGATGAAGCATCGCCGCATTATCACGATGTGTATCAATACGGATATTTAAAAAGTTGCGTTTCAACGACTCGATGATAAAGCGTCCGGTGCCACATTGGCGTGACGCCATGCGATGAACGGTAACATAAGGGGCATCATTGAGCCAAGAACCTTCGATTGTCGTATAAGACTGCTCAGGCTTTTTCATTAAACAAAATGTCCCGACCAGATACGCTTCCCCGTCTTGATCCGTTGAAACAACTACATAACTTTCTCCTTGTTCAATATCTGATTCGATATGATGTTTCAGCGGATAATTCTCCCCCCATTGATTAAGATTCCCTTGTTCTTGTTGTAGCGCTTTGGCATAATCAATAATTTCCATGATATCCCACAAATCAGATAACTTAGCCGGTCGAACTGATAGTTTCATTTTTATAACTCCTTTTGTTATTACATTCATTATATCTTAAGATTGATTTCAATCAAATAATCGTATAATCTAGTAAGTGATCATACATGAAGGAGCAAACATCATGCAATATATTACTGAAAGTCAAGCTAGAAGATTAGCTAAAGAATACATCGCAAACCCTGAACAAAAGTATATTACTTATAATATTCGCGAACGCAGTTATCGTTTAGTTGATTTTTATAAGTTTTATTTTCGTTTTAGTCGCCGGGAATCGGTCTGGAACATTCCAATCTACCATGTTGAGGAAATTTATTTAGAAGATCCTAACGAAGATGCCATGACCGAAGCCATAATGGCGGCCATTAATACGCGAGTAGACGATACACTACAATTAAAATTAAAAAGAAGTTTTACCAAAGACGATTGTAAAGTGATGTTAAATTACTATTTTTCAAGTAAATGTTACCTACTCTATTATGACTATTACTTAGGACGCGTAGTTTTAATTAAAGAGCGGGATAAAACATTAGACTTTATCAATTTAGTAGGTGTTCGCTACCATTTTATCGGTGACATGAACGATATTATGACGCAGCGAATTGACATTGATGAGCATACTTTAATGACCTTTATGTCAATCTTTATGAATGAACAGACTCCGATTCGCTCGATCAGTGGCTTTAATGAAATTAACGAAAAAGTTCACGCTTACTTATGTCCTGAAATTCAAAAGCTAGATCAATGGTTGACGGATAAAGAAGTCATTGTGACTGATTAAATTCAAATTTGGTTAAATTAACTTTAAAAAATGGCTGGAACCCATAGGTCCAGCCTCTTTGTTTATTTAAAAATATTTTCTGGATATACCACTTCAACTAGAAATAATCCTTCAGGTTTTGCGGTAGGTCCAGCAAGATTTCGATCTCGAACTTGTAGTAACCGTTCCATATCTGATACCGGACGAATCCCATCGCCAATTTGTAATAGCGTCCCCACTAAAATACGTACCATATTATATAAAAAACCATTACCACTAAACGTAAAGATTAAATGATTCGCATCTTCTTGATATACGATGGCTGCTTCAGTAACCGTCCGAACTTTATCTTCTTGTTGGGTCTTAGTTGAGCAAAAACTGGTAAAGTCATGCGTTCCCTTAACAGCTTGAATTGCTTCCTCTATACGCGCGATTTCAATCGGATAAGGATGATGGAGGGTATATAATCGCGTAAATGGATTTGGAAAATCATTTAAGTCCACAATGTAGCGATAAGTTTTACTAATCGCATCGTAGCGTGCATGAAAAGTGTTACTCACACAAGCAACAGCTACCACACGAATCGAATCATCAAGAATACTATTTAATCCTCTACGCAGCCCTTCAGATGGAATTTCATAAGGAAAATCAACGTGTACAACTTGTCCTAGTGCATGAACACCTGCATCCGTACGCCCTGATACTGTATTAGCAACTCGCGTTGTCGAACTAACTTTTGCAATTCGTCTTAAAGCCCGTTCTAACACCTCTTGAATTGATAATCCATTGTCTTGTACTTGATACCCAACATAGTTCGTGCCATCATATTGGATTTTTAACGCATAACGAGGCATTTGCTCATTCCTTTCCAGAAATTAAGTAAAGTATCGAATCAATAACAGTATGATTGTAAGCAATACGAGTGATAGGAAAGCTATGGAATCCCGGCGAGTATACTGTAATTGGCGGTATTGGGTACGCCCTTCGCCGCCTCGATACCCTCTTGCTTCCATCGCAATCGCCATCTCATCCGCTCGATTGAAAGCACTAATAAATAATGGCACTAAAATTGGAATTAATGACTTGATACGTTGAATCAAACTTCCTTCATCAAACTCAACCCCTCTTGCACGTTGGGCATTCATAATCTTTTCAGCCTCATCCATTAAAGTAGGGACATAGCGTAGGGCAATCGACAACATCAACGCAATTTCATGCGACGGAAAACCAAATCTTGATAAAGGTCTGAGCAGTTGTTCGATGCCATTAGTTAGTTCAATCGGTGACGTCGTGAGTGTTAAAACAGTAGACATTGTTATAATCAAGACTAAGCGCATAAAAATATAAGCCGCATTCGTCACACCTACCGAAGTGATACGAATGATTTTCCACTGAAAATAAACGGTGCCTCCGGTGGTAAAAAACAGTTGAAAAACAACTGTAAACAAAATTATCCATAACATCGGACGGATCCCTTTTAGGAAATAACGCATTGAAATTCCGGTGAAATAGATTACTAAGAAAGCATAGATCACTAGAGCTAAATAACCCCACCATGAATTCGCTAAAAAGACAATTAATATAAAGTAAAAACTAGCCAATAATTTCGTCCGAGGATCCAATCGATGAACAAAGGATTCTCCTTGAATATACCTTCCTATTAATAGCTTAGTATTCATTGGTATCATCCCCCTCCTTTGTTCCCATCGCTTTCATCTTAATAATTTGGTCTGCTAAGGCTTCAATTGTTAAAGGGAGATACACTGTTGGCGCAGGACGATCGGACAACTCTAATAACTGGTGATAAAATTCAGCAGCATGTGGGAGTGCTAGTTGTTTACTTTCAAGCCATTGCTGACTCTCAAATAATGTTGCTGGACTCCCCTCTTTGACAACGCGCCCTCGTTCCATCACAATCGCATGATCGGCGTAACGAGCGACATCTTCCATTTTATGGGTGACGAGAACTAACGTTAGTTGGTAATCCTTTTGGAGTTGCATGAATAAGTCCATCATCTGTTTTTGACCAGCGGGGTCTAAACCTGCGGTTGGCTCATCTAAAACCAAAACTTCAGGTCGGCAAGCTAAAACACCTGCAATGGCTACGCGACGCATTTGACCACCACTAAGCTCAAACGGTGAGCGTTCAAAGAGTTCATCTGGAATACCTACTAGACGCAAAATTTCTATTGCATCCTGACGTGCCTCTTCTGGCGATGCGCCGAAATTAATCGGGCCAAACATTACATCTTTTAAGACTGTTTCTTCAAAAAGTTGTGATTCAGGAAATTGGAAAACAATACTTACTTTTTTACGTAATTGCTTTAAATTCGTGTGTTTTGAATCTTTTGTAAAGACTTCACCATCAATGGTCATTCGTCCATGGGTCGGTCGTAGTAGCGCATTTAAATGCTGAATGAGCGTTGATTTCCCAGAACCCGTATGCCCAATAATCGCAGTGACTTTACCACGTGGTATTGAAACACTGACTTGATCTAGCGCTCGAACTTCAAAGGGAGTCTTCTCATTGTAAATATGGCTTACTTGGTCAAATACGATGTGCTGATCCATCTTAGGAGCTCCTCCTCACTTAAATAATCCTCAGGAACGGTAACACCCCGATTTTCTAGTTCTTTCATCAGTTGAACTGCAAATGGAACATCTAATCCAAAATCAATTAACTGTTCGCCATAATGGAAAATTTCTTCAGGTGTTCCCTCATACATTAAGTGACCCGATTTTAATACAAAAATTCGATCTGCCTTCGCCGCTTCGTTAATATCATGTGTGATTGAAATGACGGTTAAATTATATTGTTGCTTAAGCTCTGCAATTGCCTCAATCAATTCTTGACGTCCGAGTGGATCCAGCATCGACGTTGCCTCATCTAAAATGATTACTCCAGGTTTTAAAGCTAGCACTGAAGCAATCGCTACACGTTGCTTTTGACCTCCCGATAATCGTGCGGGTTCTTTCTTAAGATGCGGTAACATTCGAACTTGTTCAAGCGATTCATGAACGCGTTGAATCATTTCTTCTCGCTCGATGCCCATATTTTCTAATCCAAAGGCGACATCATCTTCAACCGTAGCCCCCACAAATTGGTTATCCGGATTTTGAAAAACCATACCGATTAACCGACGAACATCCCAAACTGTATCATGATTTAATTCTTCCTGATTAATCAGCACTTGGCCTTGATTAGGTATTTGAAGTCCATTCATCAATTTTGCTAAGGTTGATTTACCCGAGCCATTTGGGCCGATCACAGCGATCCATTCTCCAGCATTGATGGATAAATTAATTTGGTTTAAAGCGTTACGCTCAGCTTGATTATATTTAAACGAAACATCTTTTAATTCAATGATTGGAAGTGTCAAGTATTTCCCTCCTATAGCTAATAATACGAACGCCGTATTTTTTATCGTTAAATTGTCATTCAAATTATGAGTTAAATCATAATTTAACGATAAAAAAACCACTTATACGATGAAGCGTGGGTTGGGGTGAACCCCCAACCCCAGCACGAATAGGCTGTGCTTTAGAGCTAGACTAGTTACTTAAGTACTAATCGTAACACTCTCCATCATTAAGTGTTTCAAAAATCTATCTTATCGATTACACTAATTCTAAAATAACCATTTGTGCGGCATCACCACGACGAGGTCCTTTTTTAAGAATACGTGTATAACCACCATTACGTTCTGCATAGCGTGTAGCATAATCATCGAATAGACGATCTAATACAGATTGAATAATTAGTTCATCTTCTTCAACACGCACATCTGCTAATTCACGACGTAAGAATGACGCTGCTTTACGACGAGATGCTAAATCTCCCTTTTTACCAAGCGTAATCATTTTATCAACAAATTTTCTCACTTCTTTTGCGCGAGCTTCTGTTGTTTCAATACGTTCGTTAATTAATACGTCTGTGGTTAAATCACGTAACATTGCTTTACGTTGTGAACTGGTACGTCCTAATTTACGGTATGACATTCATTTTCCTCCTTATCACTGACTGATTGACGAAGTGGACTTTAATCTTCTTCTTTTAGGCTTAACCCTAACTGATCTAGTTTGTTCTTTACTTCAGCTAAGGACTTACGACCTAAGTTACGAACTTTCATCATCTCTGCTTCGGTCTTATCAGTTAATTCTTGAATGGTATTAATTCCTGCACGTTTTAAGCAGTTATAAGAACGGACTGATAGATCAAGTTCTTCAACAGTCATTACAAGAACTTTTTCTTTTTCAGTTTCTTCCTTCTCTACCATAATTTCTGCTTCTTTAGCTTCTTCAGTTAAGTTAACAAAGATATTTAAATGTTCGGTCAAAATTTTTGCGGCCAAACTTAAAGATTGTTCTGGGCTGATTGATCCATCAGTCCAAATATCCAAGGTTAAGCGGTCATAAACATTCTTTTGACCAATGCGTGTATTCTCAACTTGATAGTTAACTTTCTCCACAGGAGTATAAATTGAATCCACTGGCAATACGCCGATTGGCATATCTTCAGTTTTATTATATTCACTGCGAACATAGCCACGCCCTTTAGATACATTCATACGCATACTTAGCGTTGCGCCTTCAGCAAGTGTACAAATATATAAATCTGGATTTAAAATTTGAACTTCATTGTCATGAATAATGTCAACTGCGGTAACCGTTTTGGGACCTGTTACATTTAATTCAATGACTTTGCTTTCTTCTGTATATAATTTAAGGGCTAATTGCTTCAAGTTTAAGATAATAGCTGGAATATCTTCTACTACCCCATCAACGGTGGCAAATTCATGCAGAACACCGTCTACTTGAATATTTGTAATTGCTGCTCCGGGTAATGAGGATAATAAGATACGACGTAATGAATTTCCAAGGGTTGTGCCATAGCCACGCTCTAGCGGCTCAATCACAATCTTGCCATATTTCTCATCTTCGCTGACTTCTACTATTGTAATCTCTGGTTTTTCAATTTCGATCATTAGCAATAAGGTCCCCTTTCAATACGCTAGTCCAATAATAATTTCAAGCAACAATTTATTTGAGGCTTATTACAATTATACACGGCGGCGCTTCGGTGGGCGACATCCGTTATGAGGAATTGGAGTCACGTCACGAATTGCTGTTACATCTAAACCAGCAGCTTGTAAAGAACGAATTGCAGATTCGCGTCCTGAACCTGGTCCTTTAACTGCAACTTCAATGCTCTTCATACCATGTTCCATTGCACCTTTAGCTGCAACTTCAGAAGCCATTTGTGCGGCGAATGGAGTTGATTTCTTAGAACCACGGAATCCTAAAGATCCTGCAGAAGACCATGATACCGCATTACCTTGCTCGTCTGTAATCATCACAATCGTGTTATTAAAAGTTGAACGAATATGAGCTATACCGCGTTCAATGTTTTTTCTATCACGACGACGTCTACGAGTTTGTTGTCTTTTAGCCATGAAATACATTCCCTCCTTATCAGATTAATTATTTTTTGCCAGTAATGGCTTTTTTAGGTCCTTTACGCGTACGAGCGTTGTTTTTTGTGTTTTGACCGCGAACTGGTAAGTTACGACGGTGACGCATACCACGGTATGAACCAATTTCTTGAAGGCGTTTAATGTTTAAGCTGACTTCACGACGTAAGTCACCTTCCACTTTAATGCCATCTACTACTGCACGAATTTTATCTAATTCGTCGTTAGTTAAGTCTTTGACACGAGTATCTGGATTCACGCCTGCCTCTTCACAAATATGCAAAGCAGTCGTTTTACCGATACCGTAGATATATGTTAATGAAATCACTACTCGCTTATCACGAGGGATATCTACACCGACTATACGAGCCATAGTGTTGTTTCCTCCTTTGTATTATTATCCTTGACGTTGTTTGTGTTTCGGATTTTCACAAATTACCATCACTTTACCATTGCGTTTGATTACTTTACATTTTTCGCAAATTGGTTTTACTGATGCTCTAACTTTCATAATATTTCCTCCTTAGTTCGAACTTCTATTTGAAGCGGTACGTGATGCGACCTTTAGTTAAATCATAAGGAGACATTTCTACTGTAACTTTATCCCCTGGTAAAATACGGATATAGTTCATACGAATTTTACCTGAAACATGAGCCAAAATTTCATGACCGTTCTCTAATTCAACTCTGAACATGGCATTAGGTAACGTTTCTAAAATTGTTCCTTCAATTTCAATGACATCTTCTTTAGCCACTCTTAATTCCCTCCTTATTTATACCAGTGAATAACGTAAGTAATTAAGCGTGCGGACTTTCTCCTAGAATGTCGCGAACTTCCCGATATACGTTTTCAATCTGATTATCACCGTTTACTCGATGGAGTAATCCTTTAGCTTCATAGTATTCAAGAATCGGACGAATTGAGTCCATTTGTAATTGAATACGGTGTCTCACTTTTTCTGGTTTATCGTCTTCACGTTGGTAGAAATCATTTGATCCACATGTATCACATACTCCCGCAGTGGAAGGTGGATTATATAACTTGTGGTATGTAGCGCCACAGTTACGGCAAATAATACGCCCACTTAGACGATCTTCAAGTGTTTGAGCATTAACATCAATATAAATGACTGCATCTAGAGTTTCATTTAACGCTTTTAAATTTTCTTCTAAAGCTTTAGCCTGATCGCTTGTTCTTGGATAGCCATCTAACATGAATCCATTTTCTTTAACATCAGGTTGCGATAAGCGCTCAGATACGAGACTATTTGTCACTTCATCAGGAACGAGATTGCCTGCATCCGTGTATTCTTTCGCTTTTAATCCAAGCTCTGTTTCATTTTTGATTGCTTCTCGGAAAATGTCTCCAGTTGCAATATGAATCATTGGATAATCGCGTGAGATTTGTTCACTTTGCGTCCCTTTACCTGCTCCAGGTAAACCCATCAATAGTATGTTCATTTAATTATCAGTCCTTACTCTTAATTATATAGGAATCCTCGGTAACGACGTTTGATCATACGTCCTTCAATTTGTTTTGCTGTCTCCATTGCAACACCTACGACAATAAGTAAACTCGTTCCACCTAAAGCCATATTTGTTGGAATCTTCCAAATCAAACCGACAATAATAGGTGCAACAGCAATGACAACAAGATATAAAGCACCAACAAAGCTGAGTCGATTTAATAAATAAGTAATATACGATTCTGTATCTTTACCTGGACGTACTCTTGGAATATATCCGCCTTGTTTTTGTAGGTTTTCAGCAACCTTCTCTGGATTTACTTGGACCAAAGCATAGAAATAAGTAAATGCAATTAATAATACGGTATAAAATACTGCACCCATCCAGTGTTGTAAATTAAATAAATTCATAAAGAATTGTTGAACTGGACCAGCATCTTGCGTATTCATTAATGAGAAAATTGTTTGTGGCGTTGTAATAAATGATGAAGCAAAAATCACGGGAATCACACCAGCTGCATTAATTTTTAAAGGTAAATGAGCAGTATGTTTTGCACCCGATGCCTTCTTAGAATGATGGATTGGGATTCTCCGTTGACCACTTTCCATCACAACGACAACAACAATCGCTAATACAAGTAAAACAATCACTCCTAATAGAATTAATACTCCATTACGTAATTTTTCACCCGTTGCGCCATGAATCATTGCGCTAAAGAAACGATAAACGTCTTGTGGTACTTGTGCGACAATCCCAGCGAAAATAATCATTGAGAGGCCATTTCCCACACCTTTACGCGTGATTTGTTCTCCTAACCAAACTAAGAACATCGTTCCTGTGGTTAAAATTAGTGCGATTGTTATATAGGTGCTCATCGACGGATTTTTAATTAATCCTAAGCCCGATAGGCGGTTGAAGCCAAATGATAATCCAAGCGATTGTACAAAACCGAGTATAATACCCAGATAAGTCGTTGCTTGATTGAGTTTACGGCGTCCAACTTCACCTTGTTCAGCCCATTCAGTAAACTTAGGCACTAGATCCATCTGTAATAGTTGCATAATGATTGAAGCGGTAATGTAAGGAGATACTCCCATGGCGAATAATGAGTATCGCTGTAGAGCTCCTCCTGCAAAGGTATTTAACATTCCTAAAATACCTGTATTTCCTAACTTAGATAATGCCTGTGCATTAACACCTGGAACAGGAATATGTGTTCCAAGACGAAAAATAGCAAAGATAAATAATGTAAAACCAAGTCGTTTACGAATATCTTTATCTGCGAGTGCATTTTTTAGAAAGGAGAACATTACATCACCTCAACAGATCCGCCTGCTGATGTAATAGCTTCTTCAGCAGCTTTAGAGAATTTAGCAGCTTGGACTGTTAATTTCTTCTCTAATTTACCTTGTCCTAAGATTTTCACACCAGATAATTCCTTGTTTACAAGGCCAGCCTCTTTTAAGAGTTCAAAATTAACCGTTGTTCCATCTTCGAAGCGATTTAAATCTTCAATATTTACAATGGCATAGTCTTTACGGTTGATATTTTGGAATCCACGTTTTGGTAAACGACGGAACAATGGTTGTTGTCCACCTTCAAATCCTAAACGTACTCTTCCACCTGATCTGGATTTTTGTCCTTTTTGACCGCGTCCAGCAGTTTTACCATTTCCTGACCCTGATCCACGTCCTACACGGTTGCGTTCGAAACGCGAACCTTCTGCAGGTTTCAATGTATGAAGTTTCATCTAGGCACCTCCTTATTATTAGAATAATGTTATGCTTCTTCTACTTCTACTAAGTGACTGATTGTATTTACCATACCGCGAATTGCTTCGTTATCAGGTTTAACAACCGTCTTATTTGGTTTTCTCAAGCCTAATGCATGAGCTGTTTTAATTTGGTTTTCTTTACGACCAATCAAACTTTTCTTTAATGTAATTTGTAAATTTGCCATTACATGTCCTCCTATCTTAGAATTTCTTCTACTGATTTCCCACGTAATTTGGCAACTTCTTCAGCTTCTTTTAACTGCATTAATCCGTTAACAGTCGCTGAGATCATGTTAATCGGCGTATTAGAGCCTAGAGATTTACTTGTTACATCTGCGATACCAGCTAACTCTACTACCGCACGAACTGGTCCACCAGCTGCAACTCCGGAACCGGCCGTAGCTGGTTTAAGTAATACTCGCCCGCCACAGAATTCGCCGATCACTTCATGAGGGATCGTTGTTCCAGTACGAGGAATTGAAATCATTCTTCTTTTTGCATTTTCAATCGCTTTGCGGATGGCTTCAGGAACTTCTTGCGCTTTACCTGTACCAAATCCTACATGACCATCACGATCTCCGACAACAACTAACGCTGAGAAACGTAGACGACGTCCACCTTTAACAACTTTAGTAACACGGTTGATCGCAACGACACGTTCTTCGATTTCACCTAAAGTGTTAGGATTAACATATTTCATGAATCGGTATTCCCCTTTCTTCTAAAATTCTAATCCATTCTCACGAGCAGCTTCAGCTAATGCTTTAACTCGTCCGTGATATGCATATCCACCACGGTCAAAGACAACTTCTTTAATGCCTTTTTCAGTAGCTTTTACGGCAATTGCCTTACCGACTGCTTGTGCTTGTTCAGTTTTTGTTCCTTTTTCATCTTGACTAGAGGCACTGACTAGCGTCACACCCGCTACGTCATCAATTAATTGAGCGTAGGTGTTTGTATTAGATCTAAATACACTTAAGCGTGGGCACTCTGCAGTACCAGAAATTTTATTACGGATACGTTGATGTCTTTTCTTACGTAATTTATTACGTTCTGGTTTGTTAATCATTTTGTCACCTCTTTAATTTATTTATTATTTACCAGTCTTACCTTCTTTGCGACGTACATATTCACCAACATAGCGAATACCTTTGCCTTTGTAAGGCTCTGGTGGACGAACGGCGCGAATATTCGCTGCTAATTCGCCAACTTTTTCTTTGTCATATCCTTCAACAACAACTTGTGTGTTTGAAGGTACTTCAACATTAATACCATCAGCTGGTTCGAATTCAACTGGATGTGATAAACCAACGTTTAATACTAATTTATTACCTTGTTTTTGCGCACGATATCCAACCCCTACTAATTCAAGTTCTTTCTTGAAGCCAGCAGAGACACCTTCGATCATGTTATGAACTAATGAACGAGTGGTACCATGGATAGAACGGTTTTCTTTTTCATCGTTTGGACGTGCAAAAGTAATGATATTATCTTCAATTTTAAGCTCGATAACCGGTGAAAGTTCACGAGTTAATTCACCTTTAGGACCTTTAACTGTTACAGTTTGATCCTTAATATCTACGGTTACTCCTGATGGAATTTCAATAGGTCTATTTCCTATACGACTCACAGTACCGTACCTCCTTAATTATAATGTGTTATCAGTAAATTACCAAATATAGGCAATTACTTCTCCGCCCACTCCTTGATTGCGAGCAGCTTTATCAGTAATTACTCCAGCAGACGTTGAAATAATCGCAATACCTAAACCATTCAATACTTTTGGAACATCTTCAGATTTTGCGAACACACGTAAACCTGGTTTTGAAATACGTTTTAATCCAGTAATTACTTTTTCGTTGTTTTGACCATACTTAAGTTGGATGGTAATTTCATTTTGTTTATTATCTTCTTTTACTTCGAAGTCTTTAATGAACCCTTCTTCTTTAAGAATCTCTGCAATCGCAACTTTCATCTTAGAAGATGGCGCTGAGACAGAAGCATGATGTTGTGCGTTAGCATTACGAATTCGTGTTAGGAAATCTGCTATCGGATCTGTCATTGTCATGTGATATAACCTCCTTTATTAAGAGTTGTAGATTACCAGCTAGCTTTTTTAACGCCTGGTATTTGTCCTTTGTAAGCTAGTTCACGGAAGCAAATACGGCATAATTTGAACTTACGATATACAGAGTGTGGACGTCCACAACGTTCACAACGAGTGTACTCTTGAACTCTAAACTTTGGTTTACGTTGATTCTTTTCAATCATTGATTTTTTAGCCAATATATTTCGCCTCCTTATTATTTTCTAAATGGCATGCCTAATTCTTTTAGTAAGGCATGAGATTCTTCGTCAGAATTTGCAGTGGTTACAATCACAATGTCCATTCCGCGAACTCTGTCAACATTGTCATAAGAAATTTCTGGGAAAATTAATTGTTCTTTAACACCAAGTGTGTAGTTTCCACGACCATCAAAAGCTTTGTTGCTAATCCCTTGGAAGTCACGTACACGAGGTAAAGATACTGAAATTAATTTATCTAAGAAATCATACATTCTTTCACCACGTAAAGTTACTTTACAACCGATTGGCATTCCATCACGCAAACGGAATCCAGCGATTGATTTCTTCGCTTTAGTAATAACAGGTTTTTGACCTGAAAGTAATGTCAATTCATCGACAGCTTTTTCTAAGTTTTTTGCGTTAGAAACAGCGTCGCCGACACCCATATTGATGACGATTTTTTCAATTTTAGGAACTTCCATTACAGATGTATAATTGAATTGTTCAACTAATTTATTAATGACTTCATTAGTGTATTTTTCTTTTAAACGATTTGCCATTCTTAGAATATCCTCCTTCCTCGAGATTAGTTAATTACTTCGTTTGACTTTTTAGAATATCTTACTTTTTTACCATCTTCAAAGCGATAACCTACACGAGTAGGCTCTCCAGTAGATGGATCAATAAGCATAACGTTAGATACGTGGATTGGAGCTTCGAACTCTTCGATACCACCTGTAGACATTTGTGTTGGTTTTTGGTGACGTTTATGAATATTTACACCCTCAACTACCACACGGTCTTCTTTAGGTAAAGTTCTTAACACTGTACCTTCTTTACCTTTATCTTTTCCTGTGATAACTCTAACTTTATCTCCTGATTTAATACGCATTTATGTCTCCTCCTTCTCTCTATAAAATTACAGAACTTCTGGAGCTAAGGAAACAATACGCATAAAGTTATTGTCACGAAGTTCACGAGCGACTGGACCAAAAATACGTGTTCCACGAGGTGATTTATCATCACGAATAATTACACACGCATTCTCGTCAAATTTGATGTATGAACCGTCTTTACGGCGTGTACCAGATTTCGAACGTACAATTACCGCTTTTACGATATCGCCTTTCTTAACAACTCCACCTGGTGTTGCTTGTTTAACTGATGCAACGATGACATCTCCAATGTTAGCAACTTTACGTCCAGATCCACCTAGTACTTTGATTGTTAGAACTTCTCTTGCTCCTGAATTATCAGCAACTTTTAATCGACTTTCTGTTTGAATCATTTGATGTCCTCCTTCCGATTAACCCATTATCATTAAATAATAACGGCTTCTTCAATGATATCTACTAAACGGAAGCGTTTCGTTTTAGATAATGGACGTGTTTCCATAATACGCACGATATCGCCTTCTTTAGCGCGGTTTTCTTCATCATGTGCGGTATATTTCTTAGAATACTTCACACGTTTACCGTAGATCGGATGAACTTTACGAGTTTCTACAACAACTGTAATTGTCTTGTCGTTTTTTGCAGAAATAACACGTCCACGGTACACTTTACGTTGTTTGCGTTGTTGTGTTTGTTCTTCAGCCATTCTATTCTGCCTCCTTTAATTATTTACTAGATGACAGTTCTTGCTCTCGAAGAACAGTCTTAATACGAGCAATTGTCTTGCGAACTTTACTTAATTGGGCAGTGTTTTCTAATTGACCCGTTGCCAATTGGAATCGAAGATTGAATAATTCTTTCTTTAATTCTTTCTCTTTAGCAACCATCTCTTCAGTAGATAATTCTCTAATTTCATTAATTTTCATTCGATTCACCACCATATCCTTCACGTACGACAAACTTCGTCTTAACTGGGAGTTTGTTCGCAGCTAATCGTAATGCTTCTCTTGCAACTTCTTCGGAGACACCATCGATTTCAAACATGATTTTACCACGTTTGACTGGAGCTACCCATCCTTCAGGTGCACCTTTACCAGAACCCATACGTACTCCGATTGGTTTAGAGGTATAAGATTTATGTGGGAAAATCTTAATCCATACTTTACCGCCACGTTTCATGTAACGGGTCATCGCAATACGTGCAGCTTCAATCTGGCGGTTAGTGATCCAGCTAGATTCAGTTGCTCTTAATCCGTATGTCCCAAAATCTACGTTTTTACCGCCTTTTGCTTCTCCGCGCATTTTACCACGGAACTCGCGACGGTACTTCACTCGTCTAGGTACTAACATGATTAGTTATCTCCTTCCTGAACATCGTTTGATTGTGGAAGAATTTCACCACGGCAAATCCAGACTTTAACTCCTAACTTACCATAAGTAGTATCTGCTTCTTCCCAAGCATAGTCGATATCCGAACGAAGCGTATGTAATGGAACTGTACCTTCACTATAATGTTCAGTACGAGCCATATCAGCACCGTTTAATCGACCTGAAACTTGTGTTTTAATTCCTTGTGCTCCGGCACGCATTACACGTTGGATTGCTTGTTTTTGTGCACGACGGAATGCAACACGATTTTCTAATTGATGTGCAATATCTAATGCAACTAATTTTGCATCTAAGTTTGCATCTTTAATTTCAACAATATTAATATGAACTTTTTTGTTTGTCAATTTGTTTAATTCATTACGTAAAGCATCTACTTCAGATCCACCTTTACCAATTACCATTCCTGGCTTTGCAGTATGAATTGATACGATAACACGGTTCGCTGCACGTTCGATTTGAATCGTAGATACGGATGCATCAGCTAATCGCTTATAGATGTACTCACGAATTTTTAGGTCTTCGTGTAGGTAGTCAGCATAATTTTTATCTGCGTACCATTTCGCATCCCAGTCGCGAATAACGCCAACGCGTAGTCCTATTGGATGTACTTTTTGACCCATATTATGCCTCCTCTTTCTCAGATACCACAATTGTGATGTGGCTGGTTCTCTTGTTGATTGGTGAAGCTGAACCACGAGCACGTGGACGGTAACGCTTCATTGTTGGTCCTTCATTGACATAAGCTTCTGTAACGTACAATGATTCTACGTCTAAATCGAAGTTATGTTCTGCGTTAGCAATTGCTGACATTAAAACTTTTTCTACCACTGGAGATGCTCCGCGCGGTGTGAATTTTAAGATCGAAATTGCTTCAGAAATATGCTTACCTCTTATTAGATCGACTACTAGGCGAACTTTACGAGGGGCAATTCGAACTGTTTTAGCTGTCGCTTTTGCGGATGTAATTTGTTCTGACATCTTATTCCCTCCTGTTAACGTTTCTTAGTCGTTCTATCGTCTTTTGTGTGACCTTTGTATGTACGAGTAGGTACAAACTCTCCTAATTTATGGCCAACCATGTCTTCTTGAATGTAGACTGGAACGTGTTTACGTCCGTCGTATACTGCAATTGTTAACCCGATGAAGTTCGGGAAAATAGTAGAACGACGAGACCAAGTTTTAATTACTTGTTTTTTCTGTGCGTTGGCTTGTTCTTCAACTTTTTTCATCAAATGGTCATCAATAAATGGCCCTTTTTTCAAACTACGACTCACAGTGTAGCCTCCCTTCGAAAATTTTTCTTAACTAGTTAGTAATTATTTTTTACGTCCTCGGATGATTAACTTGCTAGATTTCTTCTTAGCATTACGTGTTTTAACACCCATTGTTTTCTTGCCCCAAGGTGACATTGGACTTGGGCGGCCAATTGGTGCGCGTCCTTCCCCACCACCGTGTGGGTGATCGTTCGGGTTCATTGCAGAACCACGTACGTGTGAACGTTTAGATAACCAGCGACTACGTCCTGCTTTACCAATGTTGATGAGTTCGTGTTGTTCATTACCAACAGTACCGATTGTCGCACGACATGTAGAAAGAATCATACGAACTTCACCAGATGCAAGACGAACTAATGTGTATTTACCTTCGTGTCCTAATACTTGAGCGCTGGCGCCAGCTGAACGAACAAGTTGTCCACCTTTACCTGGTTTCATTTCAATATTATGTACCACAGTACCGACTGGAATATGTTCAAGTGGTAATGCATTACCTAATTTAATGTCTGCATTTTCACCAGACTCAATTTTATCTCCAACTTTAATTCCTCGTGGCGCTAAGATATATGTCTTAACCCCATCTTCATAATGCACTAAAGCGATATTAGCTGTTCGGTTTGGATCGTATTCAATCGTAGCGATGGTTCCGATAACGCCATCTTTATTGCGTTTGAAATCAATCACACGGTAAGCACGTTTATGTCCTCCACCTCTGTGACGAACAGTAATTTTACCTTGGGC
This sequence comes from Falseniella ignava, assembly GCF_002847645.1. Classification (NCBI taxonomy): domain Bacteria; kingdom Bacillati; phylum Bacillota; class Bacilli; order Lactobacillales; family Aerococcaceae; genus Falseniella; species Falseniella ignava. Next base: position 116,454 of record NZ_PKHE01000001.1, on the reverse strand, counting down.
ATTACGTCCCGCTCTTTGTTTCTTTGACTCTAATAATGATTTTTCAGGTTTATTTGTTGTGATTTCTGAGAAATCATAGCCAGTCATATTACGACGACCATTTGTGATCGGTTTGTATGTCTTAATTGGCACGTGAATTCCCTCCTATAATAGTTTTCTATTCTTCACTGTCAGCGTCAGTTTCTGAAGCGAACAATTCAATATTCGCTGAACCTTCAGCTAAGGTGATAATTGCTTTTTTGTAACGACGAGTAAAACCTTGGTAACGCCCCATGCGTTTTTTCTTAGGCTTTACGTTGACTGTATTTACTTTGGCAACCTTCACTCCATCAAACATCGCTTCAACAGCTTGTTTGATTAAGTTTTTGTTAGCACGACGATCTACTTCAAAAGTATATTTACCTTCATCGATATCATACATAGATTGTTCTGTAATTACAGGACGTAGAATAACTTCTGAAAATTCCATTATGCTAATGCCTCCTCTACAGTTTCTAATGCTTGTTTAGTAATTAAGATTGTATCGTAATTAACCACATCGAGAACATTGACATTATGTTCGTCAATTACTTTAACGTTTGGTAAGTTACGAGCTGATAGATATGCGTTATCGTTATCCCCTTCAAGCACGACTAAAGTTTTTCCTAAGTTCAAGTTTGTCAGGATATCTTTGAACGCTTTTGTTTTTGGTGCTTCGAAAGCTAAACCTTCAATTACTTTAATTTGATCTTCTGCAGCTTTCATTGATAATGCAGAACGAATTGCAAGTCTTCTAACTTTCTTCGGTAATTTATATGCGTATGAGCGAGGTGTAGGTCCAAATACTACGCCCCCACCAACCCATTGTGGTGAACGGATTGATCCTTGACGTGCGCGACCCGTTCCTTTTTGTCTCCAAGGTTTACGGCCTCCACCGCGTACTTGACTGCGGTTCTTAACAGCATGCGTTCCTTGACGCATTGAAGCACGTTGCATGATGACTGCATCGAAAACTACGCTTTCGTTCGGCTCAATCCCGAAAATTGCATCATTTAATTCAATTTGTCCATTTTCAGTACCATCTTGTTTATATAATGTAACTTTTGGCATATTCTCGTTCCTCCTTCCTGAAATTAGTTCGCTTTAATCGCTTGTTTGATTTCTAATAATGATTTCTTAGGTCCAGGTACGTTTCCTTTAATTAGGATTACATTGTCTTCTGCGTTCACTGCAACAATTTCTAAGTTTTGAATTGTTACACGCTCGCCACCCATTTGTCCTGGTAATTTTTTACCTTTCATAACGCGTGATGGCGTAGAAGCTGCCCCCATTGAACCTGGGCGACGGTGGTAACGAGATCCGTGAGACATTGGTCCGCGGCTTTGTCCGTGACGTTTGATTGCTCCTTGGAATCCTTTACCTTTTGATGTACCCGTTACATCAACGATGTCTCCCACTGCGAACGTTTCAACTGTGATTTCTTGTCCAACTTCGTATTCTCCTAGCTCGACATCACGAAATTCGCGAATGAAGCGCTTAGGAGTAGCATTTGCTTTTGCTACATGACCTTTATGGGGTTTGTTAGCTAATACTTCACGTTTGTCGTCGTAACCTAATTGCACCGCCTCGTATCCGTCAGTTTCGCTTGTTTTAACTTGCAAAACAACGTTTGGTTGCGCTTCGATTACTGTTACAGGAATTAATTCTCCGTTTTCCGTAAAATATTGCGTCATCCCTACTTTTTTCCCTAAGATTCCTTTGGTCATGAGTACACCTCCATTTTCCTTTTTTATTATAATTTGATTTCTACGTCAACACCACTTGGTAAATCTAATTTCATTAATGCATCAACTGTTTTAGCTGTTGGATTAACGATGTCAATTAGACGTTTGTGGGTACGCATTTCGAATTGCTCACGTGAATCTTTATATTTATGTGGTGAACGAATAACAGTATAAAGCGAGCGCTCTGTAGGTAATGGGATTGGCCCAACCGTTTCTGCTCCCGTTCTTTTCGCTGATTCTACGATTTTCTTAGCTGATACGTCTAAAGCACGGTGTTCGTAAGCTTTTAGACGAATACGAATTTTTTGATTTGCCACAATAGTTCCTCCTCGTCATTAATCATTGTTTGACTTGCTCCATAAGAATTACCGACTTCACCAGCGGTGGCAACTCCACCTGGCGTGTCGCAACCTCTTATTTCATCGCTCCCCCATTCCGAAGAATAGAGGGTGCGTAATTTAGGGCGCAACGATCCCCTAATAATAAGCACAAAGATTATTATACCTAAGACAAACCCTCTTTGCAACACCTTTTTCAATCTTTTTTAAGTTTTTATTAACCATTTTTCTTTCTTTGAATCAAAAAAGCAACTTGTTAAAAAACAGGTTGCTAATCTTTGGTTTTATTTTACTTTAAATCTTTTAGACGTGCATTTTTAACATCTTCAATTGTCTGGGTTCCAGCTAGCTGCATTACACGTTTAAGGTCTGTTTCAAAGTATTCAAAAACAGACTTCACGCCTTTCCATCCACCTAAGGCAAGCGAGAATAGCACCGGGCGTCCAATTGCTACGATATCTGCTCCACTTGCGAGCGCCTTGAAGATATGTTCTCCACGACGAATACCTGAGTCAAATACGATGGGTACCCGACCTGCCACCGCAACAGCAATTTCTTCCAACACTTCAAATGAACCTGGCGCACCATCTAATTGGCGACCACCATGATTTGATACCCAAATTCCATCTGCTCCAGCGCCCATAGCAGCTAACGCATCCTCAGGTGTTTGCACCCCTTTAATAAAAACAGGTAACTCTGAGTGCTCTTTGATAAAACGAATATCATCTAAATTAATTTTTTGTTTTGATTGACCGTAAATATTGTTAAGTGACATATTTGCGCCCGTTCCCGTTAAGTAGCGAGATACAATTGGCATTCCAAATGGATAGACAAACTCGTTACGATCGTCGCGGTGTCGGTTACCCGATACTGTGGCATCCGCTGTTAAAATAATCGCTGAGGCTCCGTCCGCTTTTGCTTCATCAAGAATGTTTTTATTTAGCTCATCGTCTTTTGACATATAGATTTGGAACCAGCGTGGTGTATCGCCTAATCCTTCTGAGATTTCCTCAAATGACGCTCCAGAGTAAGCAGAAATTGACATGAGGGAACCACCAAACTCGCGAATTCCTCTTGCTGTTCCTGCTTCTTTACTTTCATGTGCCAACCCGTGAGCAGCAATTGGCGCCATAATAAATGGCACTTTCAACTCATGCTCGAAAATTTTTGTACTTGTGTTCGGAAATTCAACATCCGCTGCCATTCGAGGGAGGATCCCTTTAAAATTAAAGCATTCAACGTTGCGTCTTAATGTAAATTCATCTCCTGAACCACCAGCCATATAGTTAAAGCCACCATGCGGAACGATTTCTTGAGCAAAGTCTTCCAGTTCAATAGTATTAATAATCCGTAATTCTTTTACTTCTTTCGGTGCGTTATAATTTAATTCTGTCATATTTTTTCTCCTTCAATTTCTTTGTTTATTTGATTAGCCATTGCAAAATCGGCTCAACAAGCGGAGCAAGTAAGACGACGACAATCCCGGTCATAATAATCGAAATGCTCGACATCGCTCCTTGTACATCCCCCAATTGGATTGCTTTCGCCGTTCCCATCGCATGGGCTGACGTGCCTAATGCTACGCCTTGTGCCACAGGATCGGTTATTTTAAAAATTCCAAAAACAGTTTCGCTAAGCATTGCGCCAATGACGCCTGTAAAGACGACTACAGCCACCGTTAACGATACAATACCTCCCAATGATTCACTCACACCAATTGCAATCGCGGTTGTAATTGATTTAGGATAGAGCGTCGCTACCATCGCATAGTCAAATTTGAATAAGATTGCGAGTATCACAATTAATGTCGTATGAATAATAACTCCCATTACAATTGAACTCACAATCACTTTAAAGTAACGTCTTAAATATTCAAAGTTCTCTTCAAGTTTTATGGCTAAAGAAACCGTAGCAGGCGCGATCATAAACGATATAAAATGCCCTCCCTGAGCATAGTCTTGATAAGGGATTTGATTCAACTTCAAAATAAGAATAATTACAGCAATCGTCAATAATAACGGATTAAATAACGATTTTATAATAACGTGGTTGAATTTCCCTTGAATCATTGTCAGCAAACGAAATACGCCGAGGGTTAACACTAACCAAATAAAGGGATTAGATAACAGGGCTTCTTTCATTCGTTCACCTCCTCTAATTGATCATGTTGTCGTATAAATTTTTGGACGAATTTACCGATACAAATTAATAGAACGATGACCGTAATTAAAACAACCAATAATAGTTGCCACCAAATGGATTGCAGTGTATCAAAATGCGTCATCAGTCCTACACCAGCTGGCACGAAAAATATCGCCATATTATCCGTCAACCAAGTTCCGACCATTTTTATGCTCGATTTTTTGATCCATCCAAAGTGGAGCGCAGCAAAAAGAATCAACATTCCCATTACCGGACCTGGCACTGCGATGTACGGCGATAATAGAACCGCTACAACTTCACCTATCAACGAAAATAATAAAATGAAAAATAATTGCTCGATAATTTTCACCTTTTCCCTCCTTTCACGATACATAAGCTTATTATACCAGCAGCTGAAGCGTTTGCAATAAATATGCTTTTAAAAAATGACCAGAAATATTACTTTTAGAAACATCTGTGAAGTAACAAAAAATCCCCCGGCTTTGAAAGTAGAATCAATGCCAGAGGATGATGTTCATCGCTGAAGTTTGTATTTATATTTTCAAAAAATTTAGTGCTTTAAGTAATCACGCATTCTATCTGCCACGAATTCAACATCCGTACCGACAATAACATGTAAGTTTTGATCATCGAGCACGTGCGTTCCCGGAACACCTGTTGCTTTAATGCGATCCATATCCACTTTATCCATATCATTCACTCGTAAGCGCAGACGTGTTGCACAATTTGTTAGTGAAATAATATTTTCAGCTCCTCCTAATGCTTCAAAGATCGCAGTGGCACGTTCATCATATGCTGAGCTATCTGTTGTTTTTAAAACTGTTTCATTCATTTCGGTAGCTTCAACATTTCGACCTGGTGTATTAAGATCTAATTTTTTGATCATCAAAGTGAAGATCACATAATAAATTACAGCAAAGACAAGCCCTTGGACAATTAGCATCCATGGATGATTTGCCATCGGAACTCCAAGTGAAAGAATAAAGTCAATGGCTCCAGCTGAGAATGCAAACCCTGCAGTCCATTGCATCGTTGCAGCGATAAATAATGATACGCCTGTTAATAATGCATGGACAAAGTATAATTGTGGTGCCACAAACATAAAGGTAAATTCAATTGGCTCAGTTACCCCTGTTACAAATGCCGTAACAGCTCCCGCTAATAATAACGACGCAGTGACTTTCTTAGCTTTACTATCTGCTTGTTGATACATTGCTAAACAAGCTGCAGGCAAACCAAACATAAAGATCGGGAAGAAACCACCTTGATACATTCCAGTAATTCCTTTGACTCCTTCATTCGCCCAGAATTTTCCGATATCGTTAATATTTACTAAGTCAAACCAGAATACGTTGTTTAAAGCGTGGTGTAATCCTGTTGGAATTAATAAGCGGTTGAAGAAGCCGTATAAACCAGCTCCAAATGCACCCATCCCAGCAATCCACGTACCGAATGATAATAAAATTCCATAAACGACTGGCCAAATAAAGATTAATAATAGCGATACTAAGAGCATAACTAGTCCAGTGATAATCGGAACAAAGCGGCGCCCTCCAAAGAAAGCAAAAGCTTTTGGAACTTGAATTCGATGGAATCGATTATAGAGTTCACCCGCTACAGCCCCTGAGAGCATTCCCATAAAGACGTTTTTAAAGTTAATCGCATTAAATGCAACGTTTACCTCTTCCAAAGGAATTCGGGTTAAGTTTGCTACGGATGCAGGTTGTAGCAACGTATTCACAGAAAGCATCGCGATCAATCCTGCTAGAGCTGCAGAACCATCGTTATCTTCAGCCATCCCAACTGCTACCCCGATTGCAAAAACTAACCCAATGTTATCTAAGATTGAGCCCCCAGCTCCAACTAAGAAAGCAGCAATCGCACTATCGCCACCCCAACCAGCAGGGTCAATCGCATAACCAATCCCTAGCAAGAGTGCAGCTAGTGGTAGTGTCGCGACAGGTAGCATCAACGATTTACCTAATTTCTGCATATATGTTTTCATATTTTTTCTCCTTTTATAAAAACGTTTACATATAACTTTTTTATAAAGCGCCCCAAGAAACCGAGGCGCTTATAGATCTCTTAATTAGATTAAGATAAAATTTCTGTAACTGTACCCGCACCAACAGTACGCCCACCTTCACGGATAGAGAAGCGTGTTCCTTCTTCGATCGCGATTGGGTGAATCAATTCAACAGTCATGCTTACGTTATCGCCAGGCATAACCATTTCAACACCATCTGGTAAGTCAACAACACCTGTTACGTCCGTTGTACGGAAGTAGAATTGTGGGCGGTAGTTTGTGAAGAATGGCGTATGACGTCCACCTTCTTCTTTTGATAATACGTATACTTCAGCTTTGAACTTAGTATGAGGCGTGATTGTTCCTGGAGCTGCAAGAACTTGTCCACGCTCGATATCATCACGAGTTACACCACGTAATAATGCACCGATGTTATCTCCAGCTTCTGCGTAGTCTAACATCTTACGGAACATTTCAACACCAGTAACAGTTGTTTTGTTTGTATCTTTGATACCAACGATTTCAACTTCGTCACCAACGCGAACTTGTCCACGCTCAACACGACCAGTTGCAACTGTACCACGACCAGTGATTGAGAATACGTCCTCAACTGGCATCATGAATGGTTTGTCGATTTCACGTTCTGGTTCTGGAATATAAGCGTCAACTTCTTCCATTAAGTCTAAGATTTTTTGTTCGTAAGCTTCGTCGCCTTCTAAAGCTTTAAGCGCTGAACCTACAACGATTGGAATATCATCACCTGGGTAGTCGTACTCAGATAATAAGTCACGAACTTCCATCTCAACTAATTCGATTAACTCTTCATCGTCAACCATATCAGCTTTGTTTAAGAATACTACGAAGTATGGAACACCTACTTGACGAGAAAGTAAGATATGCTCACGAGTTTGTGGCATTGGACCATCAGCTGCAGATACAACTAAGATCGCACCGTCCATTTGAGCAGCACCAGTAATCATGTTTTTAACGTAGTCCGCGTGTCCTGGCGCGTCAATATGCGCATAGTGGCGGTTCGCTGTTTCATACTCGATATGAGATGTGTTAATTGTAATTCCACGCTCTTTTTCTTCAGGAGCGTTATCGATTGCTGCGTAGTCTTTTGCTTCACCAAAACCGTGTTTTGCTAAAACTGTTGCAATCGCAGCAGATAAAGTTGTTTTACCGTGGTCAACGTGGCCTAAAGTACCAATGTTAACATGGGGTTTCGTACGTTCAAATTTTTCTTTTGACATTGATTAATCCTCCTAATGTTGAATGTATTATAGATTACTAATGTTAACCTATCGAAATGATTATAACGTGAAACGCTAGTAAATTCAATCAATTACTAGCATTCCAACGTATTTTTATTGCAAAGTTATCTCGGATTACTTACCGTGAGCTGCAATAATTTCTTCTTGAATTGATTTTGGAACTGGTTCGTAGTGGTCGAATTGCATTGTAAAAGTACCGCGACCTTGTGTTGCAGAACGTAATGTTGTTGCATAACCGAACATTTCAGATAAAGGAATAAATCCTTTAACGATTTGTGCGTTTCCACGAGCGGTTGTTCCTTCAATGCGTCCACGACGAGCACTTACGTGTCCCATTACATCTCCTAAGTAATCTTCAGGAACTGTAATATCAACCATCATCATCGGTTCTAAAATAACTGGGTCTGCTTTCTTCGCAGCTTCTCTTAAAGCAAGTGAAGCAGCAACCTTGAAGGCAGTCTCAGAAGAGTCGACGTCGTGATATGATCCGTCAAATAGACGTGCTTTAACGTCAATTAATGGATAACCAGCAAGGACACCATTTTCCATTGCGTCTTTAAGACCTGCATCGACAGCCGGGATATATTCACGTGGAACTACCCCACCCACGATCGCGTCTTCGAACTCATATCCTTTACCTTCTTCGTTAGGTGTAAACTCAATCCATACGTGACCGTATTGACCTTTACCACCTGATTGACGAACGAATTTACCTTCCGCTTCAACACCTTTACGGAATGTTTCACGGTAAGATACTTGTGGTGCACCTACCGTTGCGTTAACCTTGAATTCACGTTTCAAACGGTCAACAATAACGTCTAAGTGTAACTCACCCATACCAGCAATAATAGTTTGACCTGTCTCATGATCTGTTGATGCACGGAATGTTGGGTCTTCTTCAGCTAATTTCGCTAAAGCTGTTGACATCTTATCTTGGTCAGCTTTTGAGTCAGGTTCAATTGCAACGTTAATAACAGGCTCAGGGAACGTCATTGACTCTAAAATAACAGGGGTATCTTCAGCACATAAAGTGTCTCCAGTTCCTGTATCTTTCAGACCTACTGCAGCAGCGATATCTCCAGAGAATACTTCTGAGATTTCTTCACGAGAGTTCGCGTGCATTTGCAGGATACGTCCGATACGTTCACGTTTACCTTTCGTTGCGTTGAGTACATATGATCCGGATTCAAGCGTTCCAGAATAAGCACGGAAGAATGTTAAGCGACCAACGAATGGGTCTGTCATCACCTTGAACGCTAATGCCGCAAAAGCTTCACTATCATCCGCGTGATGTTCGATTTCTTCACCTGTGTCTGGGTTTGTACCAACGATTGGCGGTACTTCAAGTGGAGATGGTAAGTAGTCAATAACACCATCCAATAGAAGTTGGACCCCTTTGTTTTTGAAAGCAGAACCTACGAAAACAGGGAAGAACTCTACAGATAGAGTTGCTTTACGAATTGCTGCTTTAATCGCGTCAACTGAAATTTCTTCACCTTCAAGGTAAGCTACCATGATATCTTCATCATAATCTGCAATTGCTTCGATTAAGTTAGCGCGCCACTCTTCAGCTAAGTCAACCATATCTTCAGGAATTTCAATCTCATCAACTTGCGTTCCTAAATCGTCCGCATAGTTGTAAGCTTTCATTTCAACTAAGTCAATAATTCCTGTAAAGTTGTCTTCTGCTCCGATTGGTAATTGAACCGGATGAGAATTCGCTTGTAGACGCTCACGAATTGTCTCGTTAGCGTTTAAGAAGTTAGCACCTAACTTGTCCATCTTGTTAACGAAAACCACACGTGGTACGTGGTAAGTTGTTGCTTGTCGCCAAACTGTTTCAGTTTGTGGCTCAACGCCCGATTGAGCATCCAGTACTGTTACCGCACCGTCAAGAACACGTAGTGAACGTTCTACTTCAACTGTAAAGTCCACGTGCCCTGGGGTATCGATAATATTTACACGATGACCTTTCCATTGCGCAGTCGTTGCAGCTGATGTAATGGTAATACCACGTTCTTGCTCTTGCTCCATCCAGTCCATTTGTGCTCCACCGTCATGGGTTTCACCAATCTTATGGATACGGCCTGTATAATAGAGGATACGCTCTGTAGTCGTCGTCTTACCCGCATCGATATGCGCCATGATACCGATATTACGAGTTTTGTCTAGAGAGAAAGCTCTCTTCGCCATACAATATTACCCCTCTTTCATAATAAAATTTTATATAAACTAGAAAACGGCTTGGTAAATTATTACCAACGGAAGTGTGCAAACGCTTTGTTCGCTTCTGCCATTTTGTGCATATCTTCACGTTTCTTGACTGATGCACCTGTATTGTTTGCTGCATCCATAATTTCACGCGCTAAACGTGTTTCCATGGTTTTTTCACCACGTAAACGTGAATATTGGATTAACCAGCGAATCGCTAAAGTATAACGACGTTCTGGACGAACCTCCACTGGCACTTGGTAGTTTGACCCCCCAACACGACGAGCCTTAACTTCAAGTAATGGCATGATATTTTCAATCGCTTGTTCGAAGACTTCTAATGGCTCTTGGCCTGTTTCTTCACGAATGATATCAAATGCCGAATATAAGATTTTAGAAGCTTTCCCACGTTTACCATCAACCATAATACGGTTAATTGTACGTGTTACAAGTTTAGAATTGTAAATTGGATCTGCAATCACTTCACGCTTTGGAACATTTCCCTTACGAGGCATTCATACTCCTCCTTTCGTTTTTTAATAAGTAATAATTAGTTAAAAAGTCTTATTTCTATCCCTTAGGACGTTTTGTACCGTATTTAGAACGGCTTTGTTTACGATCATTAACACCTGATGTATCTAACGCACCACGAACGATATGGTAACGTACCCCTGGTAAGTCTTTTACACGTCCTCCACGGATTAGTACCACACTGTGCTCTTGTAAGTTGTGGCCTTCACCTGGAATATACGCGGTTACTTCCATTAGGTTAGATAAACGAACACGAGCATACTTACGTAAAGCTGAGTTCGGTTTCTTAGGTGTCATTGTTCCCACACGAGTACATACTCCACGTTTTTGCGGAGACATTGTTTTAGTTTGAGAACGTTTGAAGCTGTTGTAACCTACGTTAAGTGCTGGTGAATGAGATTTCGTCATTTTAGACTTACGAGGCTTGTTAATCAATTGATTAATTGTAGGCATTAAAGTTCCTCCTTCCACTTAAGAATCTTAGTCCACACATCCAAGTGTGTCATATTTATGAAAAATAATAAGCCAACGGTGAAACGTTGGTAATATAGGGTTTAATGCAGTCAGCACGACTGATACACAGGAATCTGTCATTAAAACACCTCTGCTATCTTAACACGATTGACGGTAGCCGTCAACCCATCGTATGCATTTTTCGCTTTAAAAAAACTGTAAAATATAAGAAATCCCCTCCGTGTAATTAACAGAGGGGAATAGTGTATCACTTACTTCTTTGATTCTGTCGCCTTAGCAATTTTCTAACGGTTGAGTTGTAGCTCCAATATACAACTCTCCTTCGAATTCACTCATCTTCGGATAGGCTTCATTGTTGATAATATGGAACAAATCAACTACCGATTGATAAGCGATTTTCGCAGAGGGTTGGATAATTGTTGTGATTGGCTTTAGTAGGAATTCATTGATTTCTAACCCATCAAACCCTGCCACCGAATAATCTTCAGGAACACGGTAACCGTGATCATCAATCGCTTTAATTGCACCAATCGCCACAAAGTCTGAAATTGCAAAAATTGCAGTACAATCAATTTGTTCTTTAATAATTTTAGAAGCTGATTGGTAACCATGATGTAGCGAATAAGGATTTAAATCCGTTGTTGGATATATTACTAAGCGTTCATCATAGTCTATGCCATGTTCTTTCAAGGCACTTCGATACCCTTCAAGTCGCAATCGACCAATACTTTCGTCATCCGAACGGGCTGCAATGAAGGCTATCTTCCGGTGACCCAGATTAATCAAATATTCAATCATCTTTTTACTTTCAGCATAGTCATCCACACCGACACACGTTGAATGATCAATCTCTAAATCTCGATTAATGGTTGTTGTCATTGAAAATGGCACGCCTAATCGATGGAGTTTTCGAGGATCTTCAATATGGTAACCCCCAAGGAAGATAATCCCTTCTGGCTTCACATTTTCAACCACACGTTGAGCCACCTCTAATTCACATCGATTTTCTTCTACTTTATGTAGCGAAAAAGTGTAATGGGTCTTAGTAATTTCTTCCTCAAGTACATTTACCATCGGGGTAAAAAATGGGTTGGTTACCCCTTTAACAATGACCGCAATCGTTTTGTTTTTATGCACTTTTAAGTTTCGAGCATTTTGACTTGGAATATATCCTGTCTCTTCAATGGCAGCTAAAATCTTTTCTCGGGTAGCCTGAGAAATTTCATCGGTATTATTGATTGCTCGCGAGACGGTACTTGGACTTACACCGCACATTGTTGCAATATCTTTAATCGTTGTCCTTTTCATACTAACCTTTAACTGCTCCTGCCGTAACAGATTTTACAATATGTTTCTGCATTGATAGGTAGAAGACAATAACTGGAAGCATACTTAAAACTAGCATTGCCATCATTGCTCCTAAGTCTTTGTTTCCGTTTGTTCCTACTAACATTTGAATAACGACCGGCACGGTCTTATATTGCGTTGAAACACCAATCACTAGATAAGGCAAGAGATAGTCGTTCCAAATCCACATCGCATTCAATATCGCTACGGTAATGGCCGTCGGCTTTAAGATTGGCAAAATAATATAGAAGAAATGCATAAGTGGTGAGCACCCATCAATCATTGAAGCTTCTTCAATTTCAATTGGAATAGATTTGATAAAGCCACTGAACATAAAAACAGATAGCCCTGAACCAAAACCGAGATATAATACCACCATCCCAATCGGATTATTTAAATGTAAGAAGTCCGCAATTTTAATCGTAGGGAACATGACCATTTGGAACGGTACAATCATTGAGAATACAAATAAGTAATAGATTAATTTTGTCCACCAAGTTTTCACGCGCGTTAGGTAGTAAGCAGTCATCGCAGATAGTAAGACTACCACTGCTACGGATAAAATCGTAATTAAGAAAGACCAGCCTGCCGCTTGCAAGAAACCTGTTCTCGCTAAGCCCGAAGTGTAGTTTTCTAACCCTGCAAAAGCCTCCCCAGTTGGAATACTGAATGGCGAGTCGCTAATATAGAATTTTCCTTTAAAAGAGTTCACTACGATAAAAAGAATTGGAAATAGGAAAATTGCCAGTAACACTAGCATAATTAAAAATAAAATCGTATCAATTGTTTTCTCTTTCATCTAATGTTCCACCTCTTTTTCTCTAGTAATCTTAATTTGTAGATAGGCAATAAATGCTACGATAATAAAGAACACCACCGCTTTGGCTTGTCCGACTCCCTCGAAACCATTCCGTGAGAACATTGTATCGACAATATTCATCGCCAACATTTCTGTCTTGTACATTGGCGCCCCAGCAGTTAACGCTAAGTTTTGGTCGTATAACTTAAAACTGTTGGTGAGCGTTAAGAACGTACAAATCGTAATCGATGGCATAACCATTGGAATCGTAATATGACGTAAAATTTGCCAACGTGTTGCACCATCGATTTTGGCAGCTTCGATTAATGAATGTGGCACGTTCTGTAATCCTGCAATATAGATTACCATCATATAACCTATCAGCTGCCAGTTCATTAAAATAACTAAGCCCCAAAATCCAAATTTTGGATCTGCTAATAATGTTTTACCATAGCTTAAAAGAACTGCGTTAATCATCACTTGCCATGTATAACCTAATACAATACCACCAATTAAGTTTGGCATGAAAAATACCGTTCTAAACAAGTTTGTTGCGCGTATTTTCCGCGTCAAAATTAAAGCCAAACAAAACGCAAAAATATTAATTGTAATTACAGACACAATAGTAAAAAGCACCGTAAAGATAAAAGCTTTTCCAAATCTTTGCCCTTTTGAGAAAGCGACGATATAGTTTTGTAATCCCACGAATTCCATATTAAAAATGGTAGTGAATTTAGCAAATGATAGTCCTATTCCTAAGAAGAATGGGAGAATAAAGACAATACAAAATACTAAAAAGGTGGGTAAAACAAAGAGTGGAAAATGTTTTTTTAGTATTTTTTCCATAGAAATCTCCTTCTAGACCTATGAGATAGATAAGAGGTCTAAATGTATTTACGGCAAAAGCAACCCGATACATCAGACCTCTTATATCTTACTTCAATGTCAAATTTATCTATTAGTTTCCAGTCATTGCTTTTTCATCAGCCCAGCTAGTGATGAATGCTTCTTTGACATCTTCCCACTCCATTGAACCTGAAGCATATTGACCTAAAGCTTGGCCGAAGAAGTCTTTGAACGCTTGACTTGGGAATGACGTGAAGTTCCAATCAATGTTATATAAATCAGTATTAGACATATAGCGGCTTACTTCTAAAGCAAGTGGATCTTTTGGTGCATCTTCATCCGTGAAAGTATCGAATGGTGCGATAAATCCTAACTCTTCAGTAACATAGTGTTTACCTTTGTCACTTGTGAATAACCATGCTAAGAAATCTTCTGTCGCTTTTTGATCCGCTTCACTTGCTTGAGAGTTAATTGAGAAGAAGTTTTCGGTACCTACAGAGATACTTTGTTTTTCTTCACCTTCAACACCCGTATAAATAGGTAAGAATTTAATGTTTTCTTCTAAAACTTTGTTCCCAGATACTTCAGCAATTTGGCTCCAAGCCCAGTTTCCGTTTTGAACGAATGCTGCTTTTTCAAGGGCAAATTCTGCCATTGAGTCTGTAACTGATTTACCTGTTAAAACTTCTGGACCTACCGTTGAATTGTTAATGTATAAATCAAAGATGTTTTTAAAGTTTTCAGCGTAAGTAAATTCTACCTCGTCTAAGTCTTTTACATCTTTATCGCGGTATTCATAGAAGATTGGTAAGTTTGCTAAGTGTGTTTGCCATCTCCAGTCTTCACCCGGTGCTAATGACGTTGAAGCGAATGCTCCTTCAATTCCTAATTCATCTTTTCTTGCTTGCATATCTTCAGCAACTTCTTTTAATTTATCAAAGTTATTAATTTCATCGATGCTCGCAATTTTTGCACCATCTAATGCAATATATTTTTGAAGAATCGCATCGTTATAGATAATTCCATAACCTTCAACAACATATGGAATACCATAAACGCCTTCACCTTCTGTGACTGCTAACTCTTTGTTAACAAGGTGTGCGTAAATTTCAGTATCTTTTAAGTCTTTCGTGTAATCTTTCCAGTTTAAGTAACCAATCGGTCCATTAATTTGGAATAACGTTGGCGCATCTGCTTTTGTAATTTCTGCTTTCAGTGTTGACTCATAGTTCCCACTTGCTGCCGTTACAACTTTTACAGGAACACCTGTTTCAGCTGTATAATCCTCTGCGATTTTATTCCAAACATCTTCTACTTCCGGTTTAAAGTTTAAATAATAAACTGAACCTTCATCTTCAGCAGATACTGTACGTTCTACTTGACTGTGTCCAAGATTCCCTACCAAACCAGCTAAAGCCATTAATGAAACAGCTCCAGTAAGCAACATCTTTTTAAGTTTCATCCTTAAATCCTCCTTTTTTTGATTACCTCAAATGCAATCTTTCTCAGTGAAAAAACCTTTCAGTTTTACACCTTAATTTTTGAAAGCACTTTACGGTAACGTTTCCGTAAATAGAATATACCACTTTTTGTTTTCGTTTACAAGCGCTTTTATTGCTTTTCTTATTGAACTTTTTAATGCTATCCAATGCATAAGGTGAAACGTGATGACTCTCTTGCTTACATTCTATTTTCATAATTTAATCTTCTATGCCTACACCTCAACTTTCTATAAAATTAAAAACTGTCTCCAATCTAAGACGTATCGCATTAGATCGAAGACAGTTTTATTTATCAAATATTTTATCCGTGTTGCATTACTTATTGATTACGCATGGTTGGGAATAACAGCACATCGCGAATCGATTGTGAATCCGTCAATAACATAACTAATCGGTCAATGCCGATTCCTAATCCGCCAGTTGGAGGCATTCCATACTCTAAAGCTTCTAAGAAATCATTATCCACCGGATGTGCTTCATCATTACCTTGATCTTTTTCTGCCATCTGAGCTTCAAATCGCTCACGTTGATCGATTGGGTCAGTTAGCTCTGTAAAGGCATTGGCATACTCATGACCGGCGATAAATAATTCAAATCGGTCTGTAAAGCGAGGATCCTCTTGATTCTTACGCGCTAATGGAGAAATTTCTACAGGATGACCATAAACGAATGTCGGTTGAATCAAATGTTCTTCACATTTTTCTTCAAAGAACTGATTAATGACATGGCCAACTGTCGTGTCAGAGTCCTCTAATGGAACATGATGTTCCTTCGCTAAAGCTTTCGCTTCTTCAAAAGACATTTCTGGCCAGAAATCGACCCCAACCGTTTCTTTAATCATGTCCACCATATGCACACGAGCAAAGTCTGATTCTAAATCAATTTGTACCCCGTCATATTCAACCATCGCTGTTGAATGAATCGCATGTGCGGCACTTTTAATAATTTCTTCCGTTAAGTCCATTACATCGGTGTAAATGGAGTAAGCCGTATAGACTTCAATCATGGTAAATTCCGGGTTATGTGTTGTATCGATCCCTTCATTTCGGAAGACACGACCGATTTCATAAACTTTTTCAAAGCCACCAATCACTAAGCGTTTCAAGTGAAGTTCAAGCGCAATCCGCAAATATAATTCCATATCTAACGCATTGTGGTGCGTAATAAACGGACGAGCATTGGCCCCTCCAGCCAAGTTATGTAGTACTGGCGTCTCAACTTCCATATACCCTTCTTGATCTAAGAAACGACGGATTGCCGTAATAATTTTAGAACGATTAATAAATCGAGTCCGACTCTCTTGATTACTAATTAAATCCAAGTAACGCTGACGATAACGTTGCTCAACGTTCGTTAAACCGTGATATTTATCAGGTAATGGACGCAATGCTTTTGTAAGTGGAATAAATTCTTTTGCACGAACCGTTAATTCTCCCGTATTGGTTCGAAATAGTGTTCCGGCAACACCGACAATATCACCAAGGTCTGCAGCATCATACCAATGATAAGCCGCTTCGCCAACCTCGTCTTGTCGAACATAAATTTGAATTTGTCCGCTCATATCTTGCACATGCGCAAAGCCCGCTTTTCCTTTACCGCGCTTGGTCATTAAGCGTCCTGTCACACTTACCGAAATGGCCTTTTCAGCTAATTCTTCTTTAGATAAATGGTCGTACTGTTCGGTGACTTCTTGTGATAAGTGCGTCCGATAGAAGCCCGCATCAAAAGGATGAACCGTTTCTGACTCGAACATTTCCATCATTTTGTCGCGTCGAACTTGAAGTTGATCATTTAATTCTTCCGTCATTTTGTCACTCCTTAAATTTTCTCTCATTTTGATTAAAGCATATTTGACCGTTGATTACAATCTAATCCCGATTGAGAGGATTATTTTGTGCACGTTGGGCACGAAGTTGTTCCATTTTTTCAATTTGCTCCATGGCTTCGTTAGCAAATTGATCTAAAATTTGGATGACTTGATATGGATCTTCATATTCATTAATTTGAACTTTTATTTTTGAAGAACGTGGAATTCCTTTTAAATAATAATGGGCTTGTGTCCGGAACTCACGATTTGCTACCAATTCCCCTTTAAGTCCAATCAAGCGATGGAGGTGATCGATCGCCGTATCAATTTTCTCACGCGGTGTCATCGGCGGTAGCTCTTCCCCTGTTTTTAAATAATGGACCATTTGTTTAATAATCCATGGATTGCCCAGAGCCGCACGTCCAACCATCACCCCATCGACTGAGGTTGTTTCAAGCAAATGCTTCGCTTGTTGAGGCGTTGACACATCTCCATTCCCAATAAAGGGAATTGTCTCGATAGCTTGGCCGACTCGGTCCAATATTTCCCAATCTGCTTTACCTTCATACATTTGGACACGCGTTCGACCATGCATCGCAATCATTGAAGCTCCAGCACGTTCAGCCGCCAGCGCATTTTCGACTGCATAAAGATGTTCATCGTCCCAGCCCGTACGCATTTTAACCGTAACGGGTTTGTCGATGGCATCTACTACTGCCGCGACCATTGAATACACTTTATCAGGGTCAAGTAGCCAACGAGCACCAGCTTCTGCTTTAATCACTTTATTCACAGGGCAACCCATATTAATATCGATAATTGCACAATCGGTATTTTCGCTAACATATTTTGCTGCTTGAACAAGCGTCTCTTTATTCCCTCCCATAATTTGGATGCTGAGTGGATACTCGTTAGGTTCGATATGCAACATGCTTAGGGTTTTCTTATTTCGGTACTGGATTCCTTGGTCACTAATCATCTCACAAACGACTAAGCCTGCACCAAATTGCTTTACAATTGTACGAAAGGCAGCATTCGAGACCCCAGCCATCGGTGCCACTACAATCGGATTGTCGATTTCAATATCTCTAATTTTAAACATATTATTCCGTCTCCTTTGAATGAATCCGTTCAATCAATATTTCCAGCTCACTCTGACTAAAGTCATAGTGTTTTGAGCAATAATGACAAACTACTTCTGCCTGTCCTTGCTCATCGATCAACAATTGTAATTCAGATTCTCCGAGTAACATTAATTTATCCGCGTAAAACGCCTTATCACAAGGACAATGATACGTTATGTCCTGCGTAGCAATAATACGAGAATTTCCCTCACCTACTAAGTAGTCAAGTAGTTTTTCAGAAGTTAAACCGGACTGTAGCTTATCACTGAGCCGCCCAATCTGTTGAATGGTCTTCTCCAATTGTTGGATGGTTTCTTCGCTCGCTCCCGGTAAGACTTGGATCAAAAATCCTCCCGCACTCAAAATATGTTCATCCACATCAACTAACACACTTAAACCCATCGCTGACGGTGTTTGTTCTGAGACAGCTAAATAATAAGTAAAGTCTTCCGCAATTTCACCGGATATCAACTCAACGGTTCCATTAAAGGGCTCCATATTTTCGATATATTTGCTCACCGTTAAAAAACCTGGCAGACCAATCCCTGCCGACACATCAATTTTCCCTTGTTCATTGAGCGGCAAAGAAACATGAGGGTGGTCAATCGCCGCACGAATTTCACCATGACTATTGCCATGCACCACAATTCGCCCGATTGGTCCTTGACCTTCAATAACGGTTACGAGTCGATCGCTTCCCTTGAGGTTCGCCGCTAATAAAGATGTAGCCATTATCATACGACCCATCGCTGCAGTCGCTGTATACCATGTCTCATGGGTCTTACGTGCAGTTTCTACTACCTCAAGACCGTCAATCACAAACACCCGTATCTCATCGTTATAAGCTAAAGCGCGAATGATTTTACTTGTCATTTTATTAACTCCTTTACTATTACATAAACGCACAAAACGAACATAACAAGCAAGGTATCCTTGCCTGAAATGTTCGTTGCCACATAACGTATGATAGTTCCTCGCTTACAATTCGTCGTGATCTTGATCCGCTGATCCATTTGATTGGATCGAATTATTTTGCTGATCATCGATTACAGATTTATCTACGTTATCATGTTGTTTTTGTTCTTCTTCGTTTTCCGCCTTTTCCTTAGCTTCTTCATAAGTCTCAGCTACAGCCGGTTCTTCTGAATGAGAATCCGATTCATCATCGTCACCCGGTTCTGGCATCTTTCCTGTTTCAAATAAAGATTTGATCTGACGTGCATCCAATGTCTCAACTTCAAGCAACTTCTCTGCAATTAAATTCAACTGCTCGCGGTGTTCTTCGATAATTTGATGTGCTTCTTCCATTGCTTTCGCCATCATTTCTCGAACCGCAAGATCTATTTCATAGGCAACTTGCTCTGAATACGCTGGAGTTTGTCCATATTGACGCCCCGCAAAAGGTTGATGACTGCCTTCAAATTGAATCGTACCTAATTTTTCAGACATACCGTACTCAGTAATCATCGAACGAACAATTTGCGTGGCTTGTTGGAAGTCATTGCTTGCACCCGTTGATTTTGAATTAAATACGATTTCTTCGGCAGCACGTCCACCGAGAAGACCCACTACTTGCTCATATAATTCTTTTTCAGTCACAATGTATTGATCCTCTTTAGGTAACATAATCGCATACCCGCCAGCGCGTCCACGTGGCACAATAGTTACCTTATGGACAATACGAGCGTCGCTTAAGACCATTCCAACAACGGTATGACCAGCTTCATGGTACGCAACCGTTCGGCGTTGCTTCTCAGAAACTTCTCGATTATTTTTGGCAGGTCCCGCAATCACCCGGTCATGCGCTTCATCTAAATCCGATGGTGTAATAAATTTATGATTGAATCGTGCCGCGATTAAAGCCGCCTCATTCAATAAGTTTTCTAAGTCTGCTCCTGAAAAACCAGGGGTTTGCTGAGCGATAACTTTAAAATCAATCTCATCAGATAATTTTTTATTGCGAGCGTGAACACGCAAGATTGCTTCACGACCTTTGACATCCGGGTTACCCACTAAAATTTGACGGTCAAAACGTCCTGGACGAAGTAGCGCTGGGTCTAAAACATCTGAACGGTTGGTTGCTGCCATTACAATAACACCTTCGTTGCCTTCAAACCCATCCATCTCAACTAGAAGTTGGTTTAATGTCTGCTCGCGTTCATCATGGCCGCCTCCCATTCCTGTTCCGCGTTGACGGCCGACGGCATCAATTTCATCAATAAAGATAATAGAAGGTGCGTTCTTTTTAGCATTCTCGAACAAGTCACGTACGCGACTTGCACCAACCCCGACAAACATCTCGACAAACTCAGATCCAGAAATGCTAAAGAATGGCACGCCCGCTTCACCTGCTACCGCTTTAGCGAGTAGTGTTTTACCCGTTCCTGGAGGGCCTTCTAATAGGACTCCGGCAGGAATTCGTGCACCTAACTTGGTAAAACGCGTTGGGTCTTTTAGAAACTCAACAATTTCAACAAGTTCTTGTTTTTCTTCTTCTGCACCTGCTACGTCTTCAAAACGTACTTTAACTTTTTGTTTTGAGACATCTTTGGATTTTGACTTACCAAAGTTCATAACCCCTTTTCCGCCGCCTCCGGCTTGTTGGGTCATTGTATAAATTAAGAAGAATGATGGGATTAATAAAATTAGAAATGGTAAAAAGCTTAACCATAATCCCGCACTCGACTCCGCTATGGTTGTAATTTCCGTTTGTGATTCACGCGCAAGCTCTGTGACTAAATCTAAGGTCGAATCATTGCCTAAAATTTTCGTTTCAAAACTATTGGCTTGACTTGAACCTTGAATAACTTGAATAAAGTTTTCTTCTTCTTTGGTAGTCGCTTCAGATTGCTTACGATACTCACCTTTTACAATATAGACACCCGATCCAATCTGAATTTTGAATTTATCAACATCACCTTTTTCAAGGGCTTCAATAAATTCAGAGGCTGGGATTTCAGTAGAACGCCCCATAAATCCACCATCACCGGTAAACATTTGCATTCCACCAATCAGCGCAAAGATTATAATTGCCATGGGTAAGAAATTACGAAATGGATTCCGGTTCGGATTATTTCTAGGATTCTGATTCAATACATACTCCTCCGATCGTTTAAATAATATATCTTAACAATCATAGCATAATTCCATTAAGAATCGCTATTAAATTGCATTTCTTCCAACTTACTGATAAACTTCTGGCTTTAAAACACCAATATAAGGCAAATTGCGATATTTTTGCTTGTAATCTAAGCCGTATCCAACGACGAACTCATCGGGAATATCGATGCCGATATAATCAGGCTCAATTCCTTTGACGACACGTCGTGCTTTTTTATCAAGCAAGGTACAAATGCGAACCGATGCTGCTTTACGATAATGGAAGAGATCTACCAAATATTTTAAGGTGCGACCTGAGTCGATAATATCTTCGACAATTAGCACATGACGTCCTTCGATAGAAGATGCCAAATCTTTGATAATGCGTACTTCACCCGATGATTCAAAGGCCTCGCCATAACTAGATACATCCATAAAATCAATTTCTAAATAAGTATCCATCGAACGAATAATATCCGCCATGAAAATAGCCGCTCCACGTAATATGCCGACTACAACGACTTCTTTTCCTTCATAATCTTTCGTTAATTGCTCACCAAGGCGGTCCACTGCTTGTTGGATTTCTTCAGGTGTCACGAGAATTTTAAGTATATCTTTTTCTAACATGTGAAGCCTCTTTCTATGAATAATGTTACCTTTATATTATCACAGTTTTATAGAGTTCGGTACTTTTTCTTATAGGCTAGAACCAACTCTGTCTCTGGTTTTAATGTATCCAATTTGATTGGGTGTGATAAGGGTGGTACTGTTGCAATAATTTGATCAGCACCATCTAGAAACATCCAATACAATTCCCGTTCATTGCGTGGGACTTTCCGATCAATCATCAATCGTGCAATTTTTTTGTGAAAATACTTCCCTTGTTTACTGGCAACTTTTAAACGGTCTCCTGGATGACGATGCCGGATTTTTAATTGATGATATTGTTGATAGGTCATTTCATAATAATATTGAATGCGATCGTCTTCTAATAATTTATTCAATTGAGCGATTTCAAAAACCCCTACAAAATCATCATTATAAAGGCGTACCCATTCATTAATAGGTACTCGCTTAATCTCATTCATTTCATTAAGGCTTGTACGCATTTGTAATTGATAAATATAAACTTCTTGATAGCTACGTTGAGCTACCCAACCCGAAGCAATATCTACCTGAATATTCGCATCCTGCTGTCGCATCAATAAATCAATCATTTGTTCAATTAAGGATTTACTGTACTTCTCTACAACGGCACGCAGTCTTTCATCGAATAAGATACCTAAATACACATGAAGCTCTGCTTGACTCAACGCTTGCCATCTAGGAACATTGAGAATAAAGTAGCCTTGCGGTGAGACTTGAAGCAATTCTGGTTCAATCTTTAAATAATTCTCTAAGTGAACTCGATAACTTGTATATAATTGATCCGAAAGTGTCGACATATTATCAAGAAACTTTGGATTGATTTCAAGCATCTCGGGTACAATGCGTTGCCGTATTCGGTTTCTGACGAAGTGATCGTCTAAATTAGTATAGTCTTCACGGTAAGGAATTTGATGTTGATGCGCATATTGATATAACGTATCTTTAGGCCAAAAGATGAGTGGACGAACTAATTGAACACGAACTCCACCTTCAAAATTATCATTTAACACACGATGGTATTCACTACGAATGCCACCTAATCCTCTGAGTGATGTCCCACGAATTAAACGCATAATCATTGTTTCCGCTAAATCATTCGAGTGGTGGCCTGTCATGACAGTATCGCTGTCCGTCATTTTAACAACATCCCCTAAAAATGCATAGCGCGCATTACGCGCTTGGGACTCCACATCACGCTCAGCCGGCTGAGACCACTCCCCAAAAAAGTAAGGTAAATTATATTCTTTTGCAACTTTTCGAATTAAATCGGCATCTAAATCACTGTCTTCTCTTAGATGATGATTGAAATGCGCAATAAAAAACTCTTTACGCTGATCTTCAGGGAGCCTTTGATTTACTTCAGTCATTAGGTACAATAATACCATCGAGTCAACACCACCTGAAATAGCAAGTACGATTCGCTTGGCAAAATGCCACTGTGAAGAATTATTTAATTGGTGTTGTACTTCAAGCAATAAGTCCATAGCGCACTCCTTTACTAATATTTCATTCGGCTAAATTATACTGATAATGTCATCCTTTTACAAATTAATCCATTTAGACTAACCGGAGGTGTTTTTTTATGAATCGCATCTTAATTATCGAAGATGACAAAAACTTATTGAATCTACTAAGAGTCACTTTAGAGCAACATGGATTCGAGACAATCACCGTAACGCATGCTCAGCAAGGTCTCCGTGCCCTCGATCATGAACGGATAGACTTAATTGTTACCGACATCATGCTCCCTGAGATTGATGGATTTGAATTTATTCAACAAGTCCGCACCATCCATCAACTCACACCGATTTTAATTGTTTCTGCAAAAGAAACCATTGACGACAAGCGCATCGGTTTTCACATTGGTGCAGATGATTATATGGTAAAACCGATCGATTTAAAGGAATTAGTGTTGCGGGTCGAAGCACTTTTGAGGCGAGCTCGGATTGCTCAAAGTAATATTCTACAGTTGAACGAAACAAAGCTCGATTCACAAAATTTATTAATTGAGACCCCCCAACAGACGGAGACGCTACCTCAAAAAGAATTTCTCTTGCTTTTTAAATTACTATCTTACCCCAATCAAATCTTTACGCGGCAACAGCTGATGGATGATATTTGGGGGCTCGATAGCGAGACTGATGAACGGACTGTCGACGTCCATATTAAACGATTACGTGATCGTTTTTCAGATAATCCCGACTTTGAAATTATTACCATCCGCGGTCTAGGGTACAAAGGAGTGATTAAAGCATGAAATCAATCCAACAATGGATTCATTCAAAATTATGGATTTATTTTTCACTCATTTTCTTTGCGATTGGTCTGCTCATTGCCACCATCGCAATTACGATTTTAGGTGTGTTAGAGTATCATAACCTCCTTGCCACCTTCAACCACTACCCATTCTTAAGATGGCTATTACCGATTATTATTTGCTTTATCATTGGCGTCATTACCGCGTCCTTAGTCAGCTTAGTGATTTTAAAGCCAATCTCACAACTGAAACAACAAATGCAGCAAGTCATTCAAAGTGACTTCTCAATTCAAGTGGATGAAAATCAACCCATTCAAGAAGTTGCAGAACTATACCACGCTTTTAACTTAATGGTCAAAGAACTTAACGGAATTGAGCGTTTTCAAGCCGATTTTACCTCGACTATCTCTCATGAATTTAAGACACCATTGAGTAATATTCAAGGTTACGCTCAGCTGCTCCAGTCACCTAAAATTACCCCTGATGAGATGTCGCAATATTTACATAAGATTCAGCACGCTACCGAACAGCTGACCACCTTAGTTAATCATATTTTAGAACTGACTCGTCTTGAAAATCAATCCATTGCTTTTAATCAGTCGCATTTTCGCCTAGACGAGCAAATTAGAGAAAGTATCCTATCGCTTCAACCTCAGTGGGAAAAACAAAATTTACAACTGAAACTAGATTTACCTACGACGTATGTTCTCGGCAATGAGTTACTACTCTATCAAGTTTGGACGAATTTAATCCAAAACGCGATTCAATACAATTGGAAAGGGGGGACTTTATCAGTTCAAATTAATCAATATGCTAAACATATCCAAGTCATTATTTGCGACACTGGGGTTGGGATTGCACCAAAAGATCTTCGGCATATTACGGAGCGCTTCTACCAATCCGATACGAGTCGCCATACGAAAGGAAATGGCTTAGGGCTCGCAATTACCCAAAAGATTGTAAAACTTCATCAAGGCTCGATCCATTTTACAAGTCAATTGCATCAGGGAACACAAGTCATCGTGACCCTACCCACGGATGACATATCCTCCAGCTAAAAAATGCCGCTTATCTGCTAAAGATAGGCGGCATTATTTATTAACTTGAAGGTTCATTACTAATTTGAGCTTGTATTTGATACATCTTAGCATATTCCCCTCCTAAATCAAGAAGTTGAGCATGGGTTCCCTGTTCAGAAATTTTACCTTTTGATAATAATATAATTTGGTCTGCTTGTTGAATCGTCGACAATCGATGCGCCACAATAATCGTAGTGCGTCCCTCTTTTACGACTTCCATCGCACGCTGGATGACATTTTCAGTCTCTGTATCAATATGCGAAGTAGCTTCATCAAGAATTAAGATAGCTGGATTTGATACGAGCGTTCGAGCAAAAGAAATTAATTGGCGTTCTCCTGACGACAGCGTCTGTCCACGTTCATTAATCGGGTGATGGATCCCAAGCTCCAATCGCTTAACAAATTCCATCGCACCTACGCGTTCAAGTGCTTCTTCAATCATTGTGTCGTCAATTGATGGGTGATTCATACTCACATTGCTCGCAATCGTACCAGTGAATAGAAACGGCTCCTGCAAGACGATTCCCATCGACTCACGGACACTTTCGCGCCGAAAACAACCAATATCTTGACCGTCAATTAAAATATTCCCGCTTTGCGGGTCATAAAAACGCAAGAGTAAATTAATAATTGAACTTTTCCCTGAACCAGTATGACCTACGAGTCCTAATGTTTCACCTCGTTTAACCTTGAAGGAGATATGGTCTAATACTAATTGATTCGGTCGATACCCAAAAGATACATCTCGAAATTCTACTTTCCCTTCTGTAATAAGCAACGTATCCTCAACGTCCGGCTCCACTGGCGCATCCAATAACTCAAAAACACGTCCTCCCGACACCAAAGCTTGTTGAATTGTTGTCATTAAGCGAACTAACATACTAATCGGCCAAAATAAACTTCGAATATACGTAATCAATAAAAAAATCGTCCCAACTGAAAAAGTCAATGTTTGATTGAAATATCCCGAAATAATATAAGCCATTAGCAAAGTAATTGATAAATTCCCTAGTAACTCCGAAAAATTCCATGAAAACATCGAATTCAATTGAATATCTTTATAACGCGAATCGCTCCATTTGAGGTTCATTTTCTTGAACTCATTGTTAATCGTATCTTCTTGGTGATATAACTGGACCATCGAGACCCCTTGGACAATCTCCGCCGTTTGATTATTTAACTCACTGAGTGACTCACGCCACTGTGTATTGATTGGCTTTGCCCACCTTGCGTAAGTTAATTGCCACCAAACTAAAATAGGAATTAACCCTAAAAAAATCACACCTACCCAGACACTGACTCTAAAAATTGCAATATAAGTACTGATGACTAATAAACCTTGGACAACTACCTGATTACCAAAGTTTTGGAAAAAACCTTCCCGTAAACTTTCAGTATCATTAACAATTCGTGAAGATATCTTGCCTGCAGGCTTATCATCGAAGTATGAGACCGGCAATTGTTGCAAATGCGCGTAGGCTTCATCTCGGATACGTTTAGTGAGTGCATTCGCCACATACGCTAAGCAAAGATAACTGACATATCCGACCACTGCTCCGGTCACAATCAATAACATCATCTGCGCCAGATGTTCCCAAATCACTGAGATCGCAATAACTTGATTTTGTTTAACTTGATTCGTAATATAATCGATTAATCGTTGGATGACTCGAGGTGTATATACATTGATCGTCACAAATACAATTTGAAGTACAACTCCGATCATAAATCGCCCGAAATGATAGCGATAATAACTTATCAATCGTTTAAATGTCTTCATGATGATCTCCTTCTACTTGCTGTCGAAGGTATTGCTCATAATACCATCCTTTTTGCACCATTAATTGTTCACTCGTACCCGATTCCACGATTCGCCCTTGTTCCATTACAATAATTAAATCCGCAGATTGAACAGCGGACAGACGGTGACTCACAATCATATTTGTCTTATCTTGTCTAACACGCGCAATATGATCAATAATTGTTCGCTCGGTTTGGGCATCGACTGCAGATAGTGAATCATCCAAAATTAAGAGTTCGGGTTGGCGAATCAACGCTCGAGCAATACTAATACGTTGCTTTTGTCCTCCAGAGAGGGTTACGCCTTTTTCACCTACAATCGTATCGAGTCCCTCTGGCATCCGAGCAAGGTCTTTCGATAAATCAGCCCAATCAACCGCATCCATCACTTGTTTTTCTGTAGCTTCTTTTAGACCAAATTCAATATTGTAGCGAACGGTCTTTGAAAACATTATATGTTCTTGTGGAACGTAACTGATTAATGATTCAATTTGATTGATGGCATAATCTGTAATCGGACGGCCATTGAGTAAAAACTGCTCGGTATTTTCAACAGGGAATTGTCTTAACATTTGTCGGACTAAGGTAGATTTACCACTTCCTGTTTTCCCTACGATTCCCAGCGTCTGGCCACGTTTTAAGATGAGTGAGATATCTTTTAAAATGGGGTGCTTGTCATTAGGATATGTAAAAGAATAATCTCGCCATTCAATCGAATCAATCTGATCAATATCAACTTGCCCTGGCACAGCGACTTCATCAGGATACGTAATCAACTCTGAAATCTTATTAAATGAAATATTCGCTTGTTTATAAATAGCTACTAAATCTGCAGCCCCCCAGACAAAATCACTTAACATTCCGAGGTACATTTGAAAAGCAACAAATTGTCCAACTGTTATTTGCCCTGCCTTAACCATATACCCACCGTATAGTAGACCTGCCGCCGTACTTAACCCACTAAAAAACCGGGATACTGGACCGTAACTCGCATTATAAACAATATAGTCATTGGTTTTATCCCTCGCTTGTTGCGTCCGCTCAGTAAATCTCGCTTGTTCGACTTGGGTTGTGGTGTATGATCGAATCACACGTACGCCTTCTACCACTTCCAACACTTCATTGCTCAGCTTGGTTACTTCTTCTCGACTCCGTTCATAGCGCTGATCGACTTGTTGACCAATATAGTAAATCGCGATACCAAACAGTACTAACGGTAATGAGCTTACTAGCGCTGCTTGCCAAGAAACGACCCAACTCATCACCACTATGATTGCAATCATGTAGAGTCCATCACCCAAAGCGATAATCGTTCCCCAACTTAACATATTACCCATCATATCAATATCCGTTGTCATTCGAGTCATTAAATCGCCCGAGCGAAACTTTTCATAAAAGGGTTGGCGTAACGTCAATAATTTATCGAACATTGATTGACGGAGCTCTGCCTGATACTGAATTCCTTGATAGAATATCGTCCGTAAATAGATTAATTGTGATAAATAGGCAATCACACCGGCAGCAAAAAGCACTCCTACAAGTTGAATACTCTTTGATACTGAAATGGTTTGTTGGACCAATCCATCTACAAAACGTTGAATGATATAATTCGGTACGAGTAATGCTAATGAATTTACTAAGGCAAAAATTACTCCGATAATAAAACGCGTTCGATGCTGTGAAATATAGCTTGTAAGTGATCGAATCATATTGTCACCTCCTTTTTCATTGTTCTCGTTATAACTTAATTTACTGATAGTGAATACTATAAAATTATCCACAAAAAAACTCCTAACAATTTGTTAGGAGTTACAGATTGAAGACAAACCCCGTTTGAGTTCATCTCAAAACAAGGGTTTGTCTTTTGTTTTAGTGAAATATCCTCTGAAAATAAAAAAACGAAGCCTTTCTAGCTTCTCAATGCCAGTATATTGGCCAGTTTCTTCATGTTTAAGCAGGCAAAAGTGAGCCCTGCTTTGAATTCCATCAAGGCTTTCCCAACTAAATGGGTATATCGAAAACCGTGATGTTCCTTCGCAGTGCCAAATAATCGCTCTACCGATTGCTTACGTTCTTGATATAGTGCACGCATGCCGTCTGAATGCCGGATATCTTCGCAGGTTTCAAGGGCTTCCTGCCAGACATGCCGTGTAATGACGCGTTTACTTCTTTCCTCTCCCGATGCGCGATACTCTCGATAACCTTTGCGATTCGTTGTTATGTAATGATAGACGGTATTGTTTTCATCTAAATAACAGTCATAGTATTCATCATAGACAATGTCTCGATTCTCTGGTTTGCGTCTAGGACGTGTATAAGGAAATATTGGGGTGATGGCTTTACTTAATAAAAACTGAGCGATAGTGGGGGTTTTATACCCGGCATCCGCAATAATACGGGCAGGATCAAACGAGATAATCTTGTCAAATAATGACGGGAAAGCTTGTGTATCATGAGTGTTCCCTGAATGTACGCTGTAACCTAATACCCAACCGTTCCGATCACAGGCAGTTTGAATATTACAAGCAAAGACTTGTTTGTGGTCTCCTTTATGGAACCAACCGGCCTCGGGATCATTGGGACTGATTTTTTGGGATTTTGTTGAGGACTCCTTTTCTGTATTTTTTAGGGGCTTTTTTCCATGCATCTCCCGATCTTTTTGAACAGCTTCCATCATCTCATCCGCTAACCATTTTGCCTGGATAAGGATTTCCTCATTCGTATACTTCCGACCATTGGCGCAAGCTTTAACATGGGTGCCATCAATGAAAATATCTTTAGAATCGACCACGCCTGCCTCAAAGCACTGGATGAGAATCTGTGAAAAAATTTGTTCGGCGATATTGGTTCCTTCGAAACGTCGCTTATAATTTTTTCCAAATGTTGAAAAATGTGGCACGGCATCCGTAAAAGATAAACCGAGAAACCAACGATAAGCTACATTTACTTGAATTTCTTGAATCGTTTGACGCATGCTTGGAATCCCGAAGAGATATTGAATGATTGGGATTTTAATCAAAGTAACCGGGTCGATACTGGGACGCCCGTTATCAAGGCAATAAACATCTTCGACCAGATCATAGATGAAAGAAAAGTCAATGTAGCGATCAATTTTTCTTAGAAGATGTTCCTCAGGAACGAGATCTTCAAGCGCATGAAATGCGATTTGGTGACGTGCTTCAAACGTCTTACTTTCAGCATTAATGGACATCATAGAAATCACCCGTTTTCTTTTTATTATATCAAAAAGCTCATTAAATCACTCGAAAAAAGTGATTTAATAAGCTTTGTCTACAGTCTGAAACTCCTAACAATTTGTTAGGAGTTAAACTTTTAAGAAAATTAATTGCGGCGTCCGCCTCTACCCCCGCGCTTCCCTTCAGTGTTACGGCGTAATGAAGCTAGACGATCCTCACTATCCTTTAGAAAAGCGCTCATTAAAGAGTCAAAAGACGAATCTCCCGCATCAGTTCGAGATTTTGACTGAGCTGTTGGAGCTGCCAAAGTATTTTTTACCTCTCGCTCATGTGCTACTTTATCTTCAAAATTACCTCGACGATTTTGTGGGCGTCCTGAGCGTTCGTTCGAGTTAAACTTTTGTTGTGGCTGACGATTCGCTGAGGCAGAATCCTCTTCTGGATTCGCTTGTCGAATCGATAAGTTAATTTTACCGTCTGGTGTCACTTTCAACACCTTAACTTGAACGGTATCACCAACACTCAGATAATCACTGACTTCTTTCACAAAACCTGCGGATATTTCACTAATATGTACGAGACCGGATTGATTTTCGGGTAATTGAACGAATGCTCCAAAATTCGTAATCCCTGTCACTTCACCTTGAACTACTTGGCCAACTTCAACTGCCATTACTGCTTTGTTCCTCCTTGAATTAAACTTTTAATTTTCATCGATTTTAAAAATAATTTCACCGGGTTTACTGTAATAATAATCACGGCGTGCAACTTGCGCTAAATATTCTGGGTCTTGAATCAATTGATATTCACGTTGAATTTCAGCGTTTTCCTTCACTAATTGGGTTTCGATTTGTTTGACTTCATTTAATCGGTCCATCGTTTGCGCATGTTGTTGTCTTATTTGATAATACTGAATTGAAAAGAATAGAATTAAAATACAACTCATTCCAATCGCTGCCCACGTTTTAAAATTTCCAGCCGAATGACTCGTAGGCACTCTCGAACTTTTCGTCGCCATCTGACGCGGCTGTCGTCGAGCAGTATCTAAAAACACCACATTTTTTGTATTTGATTGATTCTGATTCATGAAGTCACCCCCTATTGTTAATGAAAGTATATCAATCTTTTCTTGAAATTTCTATCTTCTTTTAATTAAAAAATAAATCTTTCTCTGTTTCGATGCGTTCTTCTTGAATGATTTCATACATTTTCTCAGCGTCCTCTTTCTTAGCTGAGTCCAATAGGGATACAATTCGATAAGTTACAATGCGTTGGCCGAACTGGATTTCTAACTCATCGCCAACTTTTAATTTCGTACTTGATTTAGCGACTTGCCCATTGGCTTTAACGCGCCCTTGGTCGGCAACTTCTTTTGCAACGGTTCTACGCTTTATAATGCGCGATACTTTCAAAAATTTATCTAATCGCATATTATTCCTCCTCTTTTTGATCAAATGTCTCATATGCAGCACGAGTGAAACGAATTAACGAATTCAAAACTTGGTCAACCGCTTTATTATATATATTTAAGGTCAATTCAAGCTGGTTATTTTTCACTCCCATATAAGCTTTATTATCTATCGCTGATAATGCTTTAAAGATACGTTCCCCTTGAAGGTGTTGCGTACCCCATTCATTAAACGTAATAATTAATTCTTGACGCTTACGACGAATTTGAGTAATCCCGATTTCTAAAGCATAGTATTTGATTAAAGCAAAGTCTACTAAGTTACTCACCGGATCTGGAAACTCTCCGTAACGGTCAATTAGTTCATCTTGTAGTTGAACATATGCCTCTTGTGAATCAATCCGCTGAACTAATTTATAAATACCAACCTTCTGACGTTCATCGCTAATGTAATCAGATGGAATATAAGCATCCATCTCAAATTGCCAGTCGAGCGTCGATGTTGGACGGTCCACTAATTGGCTGCCCCCGCCTTGTTTACGTTTGATTGCTTGTTGCAACATCTGGGTATATAATTCATAACCAACAGAATCGATAAAGCCTGATTGTTGCTGACCTAATAAATTTCCAGCTCCCCGAATTGAAAGATCTCGCATCGCCAGTTTAAAACCGGAGCCTAATTCGGTAAATTCTCGTATCGCATTGAGACGCTTCTCGCTAATTTCACTTAATTGTTTGAAAGGCTCATAAAATAAATAAGCATACGCGAGACGATGAGTCCGGCCAACTCTCCCACGCAATTGATATAACGTCGATAAGCCCATCCGGTCCGCATCATCGACAAACAGTGTGTTCGCATTTGGAATATCAATTCCCGTCTCAATAATGGTGGTTGTTACTAAAACATCATAGACCCCTTCAATAAAATCTAGCAAAACACTTTCTAACTGGGCTTCGCTCATTTGACCGTGCGAAATCGCTACGCGCGCTTCCGGTACTAAATCTTGAATTTCTTGTGCTTTGCGGTCAATACTCGCAACTCGATTATATAAGTAAAACACTTGCCCACCCCGAGCCATTTCACGTTCAATGGCCGATTTAATCACACCGTTATTGCGCTCCATCACATAGGTCTGAACTGGATATCGATTATTTGGCGGAGTTTCAATCAAGGATAGGTCACGAACCCCAATCATTGACATATGGAGCGTCCGCGGAATCGGTGTGGCAGTGAGTGTTAAAACATCCACTTGACTGCGCAATTGTTTCAGTCGCTCTTTATGTTTAACCCCGAAACGCTGCTCCTCATCAATAATCAATAATCCCAAGTCATTGAATACGACATCTTTTGATAAAATTCGATGCGTTCCGACGACAATTGAGATGGCACCAGTCTTTAGTCCATCAATCGTTGTTTGTTGTTTCGCTTTTGATACAAAACGACTCAATAAACCCACTTCAAATGGCCAATCTGCAAAACGCTCGATAATTGTATGGTAATGTTGTTGAGCAAGAACCGTCGTTGGTACTAGAAATGCGACTTGTTTGCCATCCATCACCGCTTTAAAAACCGCTCGTAAAGCGACTTCCGTCTTACCATACCCGACATCTCCAACCAATAAGCGATCCATCGGGCGATCCGATTCCATATCCTGCTTAATTTCTTGAATACTACGCAGTTGGTCTTCTGTTTCAGGATAAGGAAAATCATCTTCAAATTTATATTGTTCTGGCGTATCTTGCGCAAAAGCAAATCCACGCTCTTGTTCACGTTGAGCGTATAGTTGAATCAATTCATCCGCAATATCTTCAACTTGTGACTGAACTCGCGCTTTAGTCTTTTTCCACTCTGTTCCGCCCAATTTATTCAGCTTTGGCGTTGTACTTTCCGAAGCGACGTATTTTTGAAGCTGCGAAATATTCTCTACTGGAAGAAGAATACGTGCTTGATCACGGTATTCGATTGCGACCGCATCCGTATGGTTACCATTAATTTCAATAGTTTCGATGCCTGTATAGCGTCCGATACCATGAATCGGATGTACAACATAATCGCCGATATCTAATTCATTATAATCCTTTAATCGCTCGGCATTCGATTGCTTTCCAGAACGCACTTTCGGCCGGCGCTGTTGATTGAATAATTCTTGCTCTGTAATAACTACCCATTTATCAAGGGGGAGTTCAAATCCTTTAGACAATGAAAGGGGTAATATATTGATTTTCTCGCTTTGGGGATCATCAGCCTGAATAATCGCTGGCAAATCATACTCATGCAGTAAATCATACGTACGCTGTGCCTCATGCTTAGAACTTACCGCAATTTGAACGATAAAACCTTGACGCAACCAATGCGTAAGTTCACTTTCAATCAAAGACATTTGATGGAAGAATGAATTCATGCCGCGGTATTGATAATTATGAATCGAATGAAACGTAATGCCCGACATCCCACGTTGCAGTGAAGCAAAATGCAGTGTATTTAATGGAGCTTCTCGCAATCGATGATAAGCTTCATGCTTCATCTCAATATTCGGTAACAATTGTCCCCGACTGACTTCTTGTTCAATCCAAAATTGATTTTCTTCAAGTAGTTGAAACTCTACCTGTTGAATTCGGCCTAATTCCATCACGATTAACTGCGCGTCAGAAGATAAATAGTCTAATAGACTTGTCCCAGTTCGATCCCACAAGGATAAGTATGCTGAAGCAAACTTAAGTGATTCACCTTGCTCAAGTTGGTCTAAAGTTTCTTGATAACGCGCTGAAATTAAGGCGCGCTGTTCTTCATTGGACGTATGTTTCACGATATGATCCATGCGTTGCCTTAGCTCTGGTATTAACGCTTGTTGCGCTTCTATTGGGAATACAATATCTATCGCAGGTGTAATCGTCACCTGGTCAATATTATCAATCGACGTTTGCTCTAACGGATCAAAGGTTCGAATAGAATCCAACTCTTCATCAAAGAAATCAAGTCGAATCGGATTAGCTTGGTCAAAAGGATAGATATCGACAATACTCCCACGAATACTATATTGACCCGGAAGTTCCACCAGAGGCTCTCTTTGGTAGCCATAACACGATAAATAAGCTTCTAATTGGTTAAAGGCATACTCGCCACCTAATTGAAGCTTTAAAGACCCCTTCTTCCATGTATCAACAGGTGATAAACGCATCTGAATCCCTGCTACATTGGTTAAGATAATTCCAGGACGTCCTGTCGCAAGATGATTTAATACGTCAATGCGCTGTGCAATTCGCTCTTGTGATGCGATAGAATACTCTACCGCTAATGAATCTTCGGCTGGAAAAAGTAAAACCGGTTCATCAATCAACTCCGTCAAATCTTCATATAATTCATTGAGTTGCTTAGAACGTGGTTCGACGATTAGATAGGGTTTAGGATTTTTATGAAAAAGTTGCGCAATGAAAATCGCCCTTGCACTATCATCTAATCCTGTAATTAAATCGACAGCGTTGGAACGCTCATCAATCAATTGCGCTATGACCTCTTCAAAAACCTCGGTATATAATCGGGGCACTGTATCACATCCTTTTATGTAAAATGACGCAAGGAGCTCGCCTTAACGACCCCCTCGCATTGACTCGTATTTAATTGTATTGATTCATTAATTGATTGAAGGTGGTTCCATTCAACCAATCTGTGACTGCATTCGCAGCGCGGTGAATTTCAGGTTGCAATAATTCTCGTTCTTGTGAATTAAACGGTGCTAGAACATGGTCGGTAACTTTCCATCCTGGAGCTGGCCGGCCAATTCCCATCTTAATTCGATTAAATTCATTCGATCCCAGTAGATCGATAATATTTTGAACACCACGCTGTCCACCTGAACTACCACGGTAACGAAGCCGAACCTTCCCAAGAGGTAAATCTAAGTCATCATGGATTATCACAATATCTTCCATCCCTACGCCAAAATAACTCATCATTGGGAGTAATGCCTCACCTGACAGATTCATATAAGTATAAGGCTTCATAATGATGGCACGCTCTCCTCCGTGGCGGTAGATTGTATAGTCTGATTGGAACTTCTGGTCCGTCATCGTCAAGTCATGCATCGCTAAGAAATCATCAATAACTTCAAAGCCAATATTATGCCGTGTTCCTGCATACCTTTCGCCAGGATTACCTAGACCGATTATTAATTTCATATCGTCTTTCACACCCATTCATAAAAAACATAAAAACCGTAAAAATCCCAAATATCAGTTTGCACTAAATATTTGGGATTATCTACTTAATCATCCACTGATGATTACACAAATTCTAATTCAATGGCTTTCGTTAACACATCGCGATAACTGAAACAAGAACGCTCAAAATCATTTTCGTCTTGATCTAAACAAACAATAAAGATCGAACGATAAGTTTCAGTTAAGACTCCTCGTCGTTCTTTTTGGCGTTTACGTCCTAATTGGACAGTGACACAAATCTCTTCACCAACCCGCTCTTCAAGATAACTCTTGATTTCTCCTAGCTCATTTGGCATGTATGCTCACCTCACGAGTGTATTATACCACAAATAATATAATTTGACACTATCAATTTGATCAAGATGCTTGACAAAGAAAAAAGGATGCGTTAAAGTTTAGGTAAGCCTAAACAAAGAGAACAAAAACACAAACAAATAAATCAATAGAATATTCTATTGTTTTTTACTGGACATTATTTAGGTTGCTCTAAACAATGTTTCAGAAAAGAAAGAAGGAATAATATGATAGAAGCGAATAATTTATCCGTTTCCTACAATAAATTCCTTGCCTTAGATGATGTCTCATTTAAATTGAAGACAGGGCAACTAATTGGAATTATTGGGCCAAACGGAGCGGGAAAATCAACGTTAATGAAAGCGATGTTAAATATTCTTCCCCATAGCGGAACAACGACCTATGACGGTCAGCATGTGAGTCAAGTAAGAAAGAAAATATCTTACGTCGAACAAAAGAATAACATCGACCATGATTTTCCGATTAACGTTTTAGATATGGTGGCTATCGGGTTTTACCGTCAACTAGGGTTATTTAAATTTCCCACCAAAGAGCAAAAAGACCAAGCTATGGAAGCCTTAAGGCAAGTGGGACTCGAAGAGTTTTCCCACCGTCAAATTAGCGAACTTTCTGGTGGACAATTCCAACGCGTTCTCATTGCTCGCGTCCTTGTTCAAGATGCAGATTATATCTTTTTAGATGAACCCTTTGTAGGAATTGACGCTAAAAGTGAAGCCATTATCGCTAAAATTTTACGTCAAATGAAAGGAGATGGTAAAACAATATTAATTGTTCACCATGATTTAAGTAAAGTAGCGGAGTACTTTGATAGTGTGATTTTACTTAAACAACAATTAATTGCTTATGGGACGGTTGAAGAGTGCTTTACTCCGCAGTATTTATCCGAAGCCTTTGGCGAAAGCATTTTAACCTCTACCCAATTTGTTGGAGGAGGTGCATCAAATGAGTAATTGGTCGACTGTGTTTACATTGGAACAAATGCAACAATTCATCCAACAAATCAAAGACTATGAGTTTTTACAAAAAGCATTAACAACTTCCGTCATGATTGGGATAATTGCTGGAATATTAGGGTGCTTTATTATTTTAAGAGGATTAGCTTTAATGGGGGATGCGATTTCTCACGCAATTTTACCCGGTGTGGCGATTTCTTATATGATGGGAACGAACTTTTTTATTGGAGCAGCCATTACCGGCTTTATTACAGCCTTATTCATTGGACTGATCCAACAGTCTAGCCGGATTAAAAGTGATGCAGCAATAGGGATTGTCTTTTCATCCTTTTTTGCGATTGGTGTTATTTTAATTCAAATGGCCCAAAGTGCGACCGACTTAACCGAAATTTTATTTGGTAATATTTTAACCGTGCAAGATAGCGACCGAAATATTACGATGGTAATCGGTGTGATTGTTATCATTCTAGTCGTTGCTTTTTATAAAGAATTACTTATTACCACCTTTGATCCAACAATGGCGGCTGCTTGGGGATACCCAACTAAATTAATTCATTATGGAATTATGGTGACGTTAACGTTAGTTACTGTAGCCTCACTGCAAGCTGTTGGTGCTATTTTAGTTGTTGCTTTACTGATTACACCAGCTTCGACAGCGTATCTATTAACAAACAACTTACGAAATATGTTAATTCTTTCGGCTATTTTTGGTGTTATTTCTTCAGTGGTCGGATTGTATATTAGTTTTGTTATTAACGTTCCGTCAGGAGCAGCGATTGTATTATGTGCCACAGTAATGTTTGTTTTAGCCTTTTTATTTGCACCTAATAACGGCTACGTCTGGCGTTTAGCTCATAAATTATCTAAATAGTAGGAAGGTATGATTAAATGAAACGTTTATTGAAAGTATTATGTGCGATCAACTTAATTTTAATGATGGGATTAAGTATCGCAACCACAGCTCATGCAGATGAACCGCTAAAAGTGGTTTCAAGTTTTTCTCTCTTAACTGATATGTTAGAAAGTATCGGCCAAGATCATATTGAAGTCTATAACTTAGTTCCAGTTGGAACTGATCCTCATGAATATGAACCTTTACCAGAAGACATTATGAAAGCGACTGACGCGGATTTAATGTTTTATAACGGATTAAACTTAGAAGGATCCGAAAATGGTTGGTTTATGAAATTAGCTAATTCAGTGAAGAAGTCACCAGAACAACTCATCGAAGTTGCTAAAGACGTAGAACCACAATATTTAAAAGATGAAGAAGGAAGGCAAGAAATTAACCCTCATGCCTTTGCAGATCCTAACGTAGGTATAAAAATGGCTCAACGAATTGTAGAGGTCTTAAAAGAACAAGATCCAAATAATGCAGTGGTCTATCAAGAAAACGCTGAAGCTTATATTAAAGAGTTAGAAGCAATTCGCGATGAATATGAAGAAAAATTGGGCAGTTTAGAAGGTAACCAGCGTAACTTTATTGCTAGCGAACATGCTTTCCAATATATGGCTCAATCTTTTAACTTAAATCATGGTTATATTTGGGCAATTGATACCGATGAAAATGGTTCGCCCGCTCAAATTCAATCAGCGATTCAATGGGTCAAAGATAATAACCCACCGGTATTGTTCGTTGAATCAAACGTTGATAGACGTCCAATGCAAACCGTATCGAAGGAAACGGGCGTTGAGATTTATGAAGAGCCGGTTTATTCCGACGAAATCGGTGAAAAAGGTTCACCCGCGGATACCTATTTGAAGTATTTACAAACGAATTTAGATGTTATTTATAACGGTTTAAATCAATAAATAGTTAGAAGTCACTTAACATAGTGGCTTCTTTTTTTGGTTATTTGTTTAGTCGCTAAAATCGTGGTAAAATCATAAGAAGATTGAATCGCTTGATGATATAAATCTGTCATCATTTTACTAATTTCTTGCATAACTTGTGTTACAATATTCATGGATAACCCTCTAACTTTCTGTGTGTTTTGGATACTAACAGTATAGCAGAGGGTTATCTTTTTTGCTTTTAGCTTACCAACAGTTATTTTACACTAAGAGCAAGTAGCCACTGTCAATGACTATTCAAAGAATTTTAAATTTTAGCTTGAAAACGTTTTTTTGTAGTGTATACTTAAACTAATGTAATAAAACATTTGAATTATCCTATGTTTTATTACACAAAAATAATTAAGGAGGCGTTGTTGGTATGAATAAGATTAAACAGTTGTTGTCATCGTGTATGATTGTATTGTTATTGTTAACCTCTGTCATTCCGATTAAAGCTCAAGAAGAACGAGTTTATCAAAGTCAAGATGAGTCTGCCTCTTTTAGTGAAATTGTGATTGCGGATGATTATACTTTATTAACCATGAATCCAAATGCTGAAGCTTATGAACATTATATGATTGTTTTCGCAAATTATGTGAATAACGAGCTCTATTCACGTCTTCCTTCCGAAGAAGATCCAGACGAAAAAGAGTTGATGATTCAGCTCAACGCAATGAATGCAAACTTCTATGAAATTGTTCAGCAAATTAATGCAAAACAAGATGTATATCGTGCGATTGAGGAAGTTCAAGATTTATCAAGTGGTATCTATCTTCAACTCGTTGACCGCGGACAGCTCCAAGTTAAAATTACACATCCTAAATATTATGAAACGGAAGACGCACTGGATATTCGACTTTATTCAAAAGATTTAGTCCAATTCAAAAAAGTTGATCAAAAATTGGTGAATTCTTTTGAAGAAGCAGAATATGAACTTATGACAGAAGCAGAATAAGTGTGATAACGCTTGAATCTAAAAAAACGAACACAGCCCCTTTCACTTTATAGGTGAAAGCAGGCTGTGTTTTTCTTGCTCATTAATTGAGCGCATTAAAAGCTTGATAAAGTGCATAGAAATCATCGATTGTAAGTTCTTCTGCCCGTTGACTTGGATTAATCTGAGACTTATCTAACGCTACTTGCAATAATTCACTCTGTTCCTTGCCATAATAATTTCTCAAATTGTTCCAGAGTGTTTTTCTTCGTTGCGTAAAACACACTTGAACAAATTGTTCAAATACAGCAGTGTTTTCCACTGGAACAAGGGGCGTCTCACGTCTGGTCAACGTTAGAACAGCAGAATCAACATTCGGCGGTGGATTAAACACCGTTCTTGGTACGATAAATGATAATTCTGCTTCCATTGTATTTTGAATCGCAATCGATAAGGATCCATAATCTTTCGTTTGAGGTTGCGCAATCATCCGTTGTGCGACTTCTTTCTGCATCATCATGACCAACTTGCGGAACGGTAGCCCACTGGTGATTAACCCCATGATAATCGGCGTCGTAATATAATAAGGTAAGTTAGCGACTACAACTAAATCTTTCGCTTGGCGAAGATCTTGATATTCCGGCGCACCAAAATCCACTTCTAAAATATCTTGATGAACGACTTGAACATTATCATAATCTGACAACGTGTCTTCTAAGATCGTAATAAATCGCTGATCAATCTCAAAGGCATAAACTTGTTTACTGTGAAGCGCCAAAAATTCGGTCAACGCACCAATCCCTGGGCCAATTTCAATGACGGTCGTTTGATCCGTTAACGCTGCCGTCGTGACCATCTTGCGTAAAATATTCGTATCCATTAAGAAGTTTTGACCTAAACTTTTTTTCATTTTTATTTGGTATTGCTTCATAATTTCTGCCGTTCGTCGAGGATTGGCAATATAGACTTTAGATTCTTCCAAGATGTTCACCTTCTTCTAACGCTTGTTGTAATTTCTCCACTGTAATTTGATAACGAGCGAGTTGCTTTTGCAGTTGCTTACCATTCATACGTCCAATTCTGAAATAATTCGAAATATAATCGCGTCGGCACTGGGCACTTGAAGACGCAACGAGCCCAAATGCAATTAATTGAGCCAACGGGATATACGTAACTTGCTGTGAGTTTATCTCTATGGGGGTCATAACTTGCGCCAATGCCTCTCGGATACTCTCACCCGATGCATGTTCGACACCTAAACTTTGATGCTTGCGATGACTTAATGCTTGTTGTTGACTAAGATGCGCGTGCTTCACAGTTGGATACGTTTGACGAATTATTGCTCGAATTCGTTCCCCTGGATAATCAGGGTCAGTTAAAACAATCACGCCCGATTGTACATGCGCTCGGCCAATTTCATCGAGCACCGAGTCATCAATCGCTGATCCCCCTGTTTCAATCGTCTTAACTTCAGGACCGAATACCTCGACTAACCGTCGCGTGTCGTCCCGTCCTTCAACTACAATAAATTCTTGCGGAATCCACTGTTCAGCCACTAGATTTGCTCACCTTTCCAGCGAAATAGTTCAAACGCATTTTGAGTCGTTAATGCTGCTAAATCAGCGTAAGACATTTGGCGTACTTGAGCTAACCGCTCTGCAACATAGCGCACATATGCAGGTTGGTTTTGCTTCCCACGCATTGGCTCAGGCGCTAAATACGGTGCATCGGTTTCAATTAACAGTCGATGATCAGGAACAATCGCGGCAGCCTGACGGACTTCCTCCGTCCTTTTAAATGTCAATACACCACTAAAACTTAGATGCATTCCAAGATCTAAAAATCGCTTCGCATCATCGACTCCCTCGCCAAATGAATGCATAATCCCACCCGCATCCGGAATCCCTTCTTCTTTAAGAATTTGGTATACATCGTCTGTCGCGTCACGGTTATGTATCGTAATCGGTAAATTATGTTCTTTTGCGATGGCGATTTGGCGTCGAAATACACGCCACTGTTCCGCTTTGGTTGAGGTATCCCAATGATAATCTAAACCAATCTCACCGTACATTTTTACCTTTGGATGTTCCAATTGTTGCTCTATCCACCGTTCAACTTCACCATTGTAGCAATAAGCTTCCGTTGGATGCCAGCCAATCACGCTAATAATTTCATCGTATCTCTCACTTAAGGCAAGACTTCTTTCAATGGTTTCGCGGTCAAATCCAACAACTGCAAAATAACCGACACCTTGATCATGCGCTTGTTGAATGATTTGATCCTCTTGCCCTTTAAAGGCTGTCGCATTGAGGTGGGTATGCGTATCAAATAAACGTTGCATAATTTCCTTTCTCTCTACTAAATCTCTAGCCGAGTAATGTGCCATTTGGAACTTCTGGACTGATGGTCACGACTTTTAATTCGCCATTCGCTTCTGTGGATAGAATCATCCCTTGACTAATATATCCCATCATTTTACGTGGTTTTAAGTTCGCTACAATCGCTACCTTTTCTCCAATTAGTGCTTCCGGTTGAGGGTAATATTTCGCAATGCCAGATAAAATTTGGCGGTGTCCCTCATCCCCAGCATCTAATCTAAATCGTAATAATTTATTTGAACCTTTGACGGGGACAACATCCATTACTTCGGCGACTTTCAATTCAGTTTGAATAAATTGATCAAACTCGACATGTTCCACTTCGTCATAAGCTAACTGAACTTCTTCAGGGTTCCAAGATGGGTCGTCAACTTTAGGTTGAGCATTGACTGACTTCGGACGCATCATTTCTTGGATAAAAGCCATTTCTTCTTCCATCTCAAGACGTGGGAAGAGTGGTTGCCCTTTCTTGACGACTTGATGTTCAGCGGTCAGTTGATTGAATTCGACTTCCGTTAAATCTAAAGCAAGCTGATCACTTAACCCGAGCTGTTCTAAAATTTGTTCAGCTGCATGCGGTATCACTGGACGTAATAAATGACTCACAACACGCAAGCTATCTGCTAGGTGATACATTACCGAAGCCAACTCTGCTTTGCGTTCTTCATCTTTCGCTAGAACCCATGGTTCTGTTTCATCGATATATTTATTCGTACGAGAAACTATCGCCATCACACAATCTAAAGCTTCACTAATTTCAATTTGATCCATCGTTTGATGATATTTTCCCAGTAGTTCTCGGACTGTGGCTTCGTAACTCGAATCGATCACAGTTTCTTCAAGTGAATGGGTTGGGATTTCACCGTCGAAATACTTATTAATCATCGCAATCGTACGGTTTAATAAGTTTCCTAAATCATTTGATAATTCTGAATTTAAGGTTTGAATAAATCCTTCCGGAGTGAAGACGGAATCATTTCCGCCACTCATTTCACGTAATAAGAAATAACGTGTCGCATCTAATCCGTAACGATCTATTAACATCTCAGGATAGATGACGTTCCCCATTGATTTACTCATCTTCCCGTCTTTCATCACTAACCAGCCATGGGCAAAAATTTGTTTCGGTAATGGTAAGTCTAAAGCCATCAGTAACGCCGGCCAATAAATCATGTGGAAACGTGAAATATCCTTACCGATTACATGCACATCTGCCGGCCAATAATGGTCAAACAGACGCGTATCTTCTGAACCATAACCTAACGCTGAAATATAGTTTGATAAGGCGTCAATCCAAACATAGACTACGTGTTCTGGATTTGATTTAACAGGCACTCCCCATGAGAACGTTGTTCGCGAAACCGCTAAATCTTCGAGGCCCGGCTTAATGAAGTTATTAATCATTTCATTTTTACGAAAAGCAGGGACTAAAAAGTCTGGATGTGTCTCATAGTATTCTACGAGTCGATCAGCATATTTACTTAATTTAAAGAAATATGACGCTTCTTGAACCCGTTTGACTTCATGGCCAGAAGGAGCCACTCCACCAATCACATTCCCCTCTTCATCACGATAGACTTCAATCAATTGTGATACTGTAAAGAATTCCTCATCACTGACCGAGTACCAACCTGAATATTCACCTAAGTAAATATCGCCTTGCTCAAGTAATCTCTCAAAAATTTGTTGCACTGCTGCAACGTGTTGTTTATCGGTGGTTCGAATAAATCCA
Organism: Falseniella ignava; assembly: GCF_002847645.1. Classification (NCBI taxonomy): domain Bacteria; kingdom Bacillati; phylum Bacillota; class Bacilli; order Lactobacillales; family Aerococcaceae; genus Falseniella; species Falseniella ignava. The sequence continues at coordinate 72,395 of NZ_PKHE01000001.1, read as the reverse complement.
TCATAGGTAATTTCTAATTTTTCCCACAAATCTTTAATATATGTTGCCATTTCATCAACATATTGTTGCGGGTGAATTCCTTCTTGTTCGGCTTTCGCTTCGATTTTTTGACCATGTTCATCCATACCCGTTAAGAAATAAACATCATAATTCATCAAGCGTTTATAACGTGCCATAGCATCGCAGACTAACGTTGAATACGTATTCCCGATATGCAAACGACCACTCGGGTAATAGATTGGTGTCGTAATATAATATGTAGGTTGTGTTTCAGTCACACGGAGTCCTCCTTTTAAATAAATGTACCTTCTCATTATAGCATAGAAAGTATTCATTGAGCTGATGAGATAGCAGCTAACAACAAAAAAGCTTTCTGAATTTTCAGAAAGCTTTTAGCGTAAATTTTCTAATTATTTGTTAACACGAACAGCGAAACTTGGCATGAAATAATCACTTACTGTTCCATATGATAATGGACGTCCAAAGTCTACTGCGTGTAAGTAGTTACCATTACCTGTTGCTAATGCTACGTGGTATGGAGCTCCTTCGCCATTTGACCAGAAGTATAGGTCTCCTGCTTGAGCTTCACCGACACCGATGCGGCTTCCTGAATTTTGTTGTTCACCAGTCCAGCCACCTACGTTGATGCCATAAACTTGTTGGAATACGTAGTATACATAGCCTGAACAGTCAAATCCACCAGGTTGTTTACCACCCCATACATAAGGTGTTCCAATAAATTGTTCAGCAAATGAAATCAGTGACTGAACGTTTGCTTGAGCAACTTGACTTGCTTCTTCAGCTTGGGCTGCTGCTGCTTTAGCACGTTCTGCTTCTTCACGAGCAGCTTGAGCTTCTTCAGGTGTCACAGCTGTCCATGATTGTTCTGTTTCAACTTCTTCAACTACAGCTTCAGTTTCTTCAACCGGTGCTTCTGTCTCTTCCACAGGTTCCCATGCCATTTCTGGTTCCACTTGTTCTACTTCAACAGGTTCTTGTGTCAAGGTTTCTGGCGCCGCTTCTTGTACAACACCTACATTTGCTTCTGCTTCTTGAGCAGCTGCTTCTGCTTGTTGTGCATAAGCTCTAGCTTGTTCAGCTTCAGCTGCTGCTTGGTCTGCTTCTGCTTGAGCTTGAGCAATCGCTGCATCTTGTGCTTGTGCTTCAGCAAGGGCTTGGTTATATTGCGCTTGTAATTCAGCTTCAGAAGTCGCTTGACTTGCCGCTGCAACGGATGCTTCTAGTGAAGCTTGATTTGCTGCTGCTTCTTGTGCTAATTGCGCTTCATAAGCTAAACGTTGTTGTTCTAAATATTGTTCTCTTTCAGCAACTAGCGCATCGCGTTGTGCTGCTGCTAAGGTAATATCATTCGTTAATTGGTTATAAGCTTCTTCTTGTGAAGCGGTTTGTGTCGCTAACTCAACTTTTGCTGTTTCAAGTTCTTTTTGTTTTGCTTCTTTTGCTTCTAAAGTTTCAACCGCTTGTGCATGTTTTGTTTCAACGGCTTCTTTATCTGCAATTTGTAATTGGATTAAATCTTTATTCGCTGAAACCATGCGATTAATCACATCGACACGTCCAACTAAATCTGTAACAGATTTAGATGAAGCAACATAATTTAAATAATTTGCTGAACCGTTCGATACTTGAACTGCACGTGCTTGTTCTTCTAATAGTTGCTCACGGTTCGCAATTGTTTCTTCAAGTACTGCAATCTCTTCTTCGATTTCTTTCAAAGTGCGAGTATCTTCAGCAATTGCCTTAGAAATTTCAGCTGATTCATCTTGAATCTTTTCAATTTCTTGGTATGCAGCTTGTAATTTTTGGTGTAATTCAGCTTGAGATGCTGAGAGTCCTTCAATTTGTACGATGGTATCGTTAATTAATGCATCAAAGTCTTGCGCATAGGTTGCGACTGGACCACTCAATGCCCCTACCGTTAATGCCGAAGCTAAAACTTTAGTAACGAATCGTTTCGATGATACTGTCATTATTTTCGGGCTCCTTTTTCTTATTATTAGTTATTAATTAAAAGTTTGATTTATATTTTAAAAATTGTTTATCAAGTAACGTTATCACGCTACGATAGATGTATCGTATCATAGATTCAGATCCATTTTAACAAGAAATTCAAATCGTATTTTACTTGTAATAATACTGTAAAATAGCAATTTTTCCTTAGGTTTTTCTTAACTATTTCTTAAGAATTAGTCGACTTCAGCTTGTTTATCTTTACAGCAACTTCTATAATAAAACATAAATAAATCAAACTAGGAGAATCTACATGACACAAAATATTTTAGATGATTTAAAATGGCGTGGTGCGATTAACCAGCAAACGGATGAAGAAGGCTTACATGAACTGATCGATCAAAAATCGATTGGTATTTATTGTGGTGTTGATCCGACGGGCCCTTCGATGCATATTGGGCATTTAATTCCATTTATGATTCTTAAACGATTCCAACTTGCAGGACATCATCCGATGATTGTCATTGGAGGAGCTACCGGATCGATTGGGGACCCAAGTGGCCGTACAAGTGAACGTACACAACAATCTTTTGAGGTTGTCAAGGAGAATGCACATCGATTGACCCAACAAATGGACCATCTCTTCTTAAAAGGTGATGTCGATAGTAGTGGATTTCGTATTATGAACAACTACGATTGGCTAGGTAAGATTAGCCTTATCGACTTCTTACGCGATTTTGGTAAGCATTTTAATGTTAATACAATGCTAGCTAAGGATGTTGTTGCCAGTCGGTTAGAGCATGGTATTTCGTATACTGAATTTACTTACCAAATTCTACAGTCAATTGATTTCCACTATTTATTAACACACCATGACATCCAAGTTCAAATCGGTGGGGCCGACCAATGGGGAAATATTACCTCTGGGCTTGACTTTATCCGTCGCAAGGAAGGTTCTGAGACACAAGCGTATGGATTGACCATTCCTTTGATGACAAAATCTGACGGAACTAAATTTGGAAAATCAGCAGGGAACGCCATCTGGCTTGACCCTGATATGACTTCTCCATATGAGTTTTACCAATTCTGGTACAATCAGCAGGACGAAGATATTGTCAAATTCTTAAAATACTTTACATTCCTAAGCCACGAAGAAATCGAAGAACTTGAAGAAGAAATTAAAGAGCGCCCTCATCTTCGCGTCGCTCAACGTCGCTTAGCAGAAGAGGTAACCCGCTTTGTTCATAGTGAAGAAGCTTTAAGGGACGCACAATATATTACGGAGGCTTTCTTTACTGGAGATGTCGGATCGCTCAGCCCAGAACAAATCAAGATTGCTGCTGCAAGCTTGCCTTCTTTCACAGCCGCCAAAGAAGCTGCCAACTTACCTGTTTGGTTAGTCGACACAGGGATTGTCAGTTCAAGACGTCAAGCACGTGAGTTCGTATCAAATGGTGCCATCTCAATCAATGGCCGCGTAATTGATGATGTGGACTATGAAATTTCGCCAGCCGATGCGATTGGAGAAAAATATATTATTGTTCGACGTGGTAAGAAAAACTACTTCGTCGTAACTTTTGAATAAAAAACAATAAGAGGCTGTAAGATAAGTCCTCAAAAAAGTCCAGATTTTTATTCGATAAGAATAAAAATTCTGGACCTTTTTATTTACTCCAATTATCAGCGCCAACTTCCTCAAGTTCGTGGCCATTAATGCCAACCCAATCTCATTATGAACCTTATCAATCCCTCTTACATGGAATCGGTTGAACCCCTAATTGGCCTTCAAATTTCCGAATGCGGGTTCCACATCCGTTTTTCGAAGGCTGTATATTGAGCTGTATTCTGGAAAAGTTTATCGAAGTTACGGTGAATTAAAACAAGCAATCATTGATTATATTCGTTACTATAACGAGGTGCGAATTAAGGAAAAGTTAAGTTGGTTAAGTCCAGTTGAATATCGAGAAACACTGGCTGCTTAAGGAATAGCCTTAAACAAACAAAAAGAGAGACAAGCATAAAACTATGCCTATCTCTCTGGTCCAACTATTTGAGGTCACTCTAACTCCTCTAAAAAAGGTCACTATAAAAATGATCAAACTTATCACATAAGGAATTGTGGTATCCAATAAAGCCTCGCGCATCGTTTCCCATTTAATGTTCGAATGCCTCTCCAATTACTCTCCCCTTTTTAATATTATTATATACTCTACAACACAAACTCGATATTTAAATTTATTTCTTGTCCCTTATCAATTAATTGATAAACAGGATTAAATAATTGAGCATTTCTCATTAAAACGCTAACTTTTTCACAATCATCTGTATCCGCATAATAAAATAGCTTTATTCTAATATCTTTAATCAGACTTGGATCAGAATAACCTCTTACAGGTATCATTCGCAATGGATTCGTCAGTTGAGCTTGGACTGTTCCTTCAATCTCATCTAAAAAAATATCATTCTGCTTTAATTCTTTAATAGCAGTTATAATTGTTGATGATAATAAGCTCGAAAGAAGATAAGAGATAGCCGTAATCTGCTCAAATTCAATATCAAAAGATATTACTTCGTTCACTTCAATATTTTGTCGATCCGTATATACATTTACTGTATCCAAGTTGGGACATGTTCCCCTCATAAACAGATTATAATATAGTGACTCGTCGGGCTTTTTAGCTTTCATACCTTGCTCTCAATTCTTCTTTGACTTTCTGAAGCACCGCCAGTTTTTCCTCGATATAAGGATAGCTATTCACCGGCTTCTTGGCGAAGGTCGCAAAGCCACAATCAGGATTCAATAGAATACGTTCGGCTGGCAAGTAGTTCAACAACTCTTCCGCTCGCTCAATGATCGCCTCCGCTGATTCAGTCTCATCCTGGCGCGGATTCATCACACCCAGTCCTAGCGAGGCCCGCTCAAACAGCTGATGCCCCTCAAACAACGAGCCCAGACTACCCGCACGATCGGTCGAGTACTCCAAAAAATAGATATCGGCCGCCACTGCTTCAAATAAATCTAACAGCGGTGTATAAGGACCGGTGAGAAGAATGGTCTCATCCTTACTCCAGTTACCCCGGCAGACGTGTAAGCCGACTTTAGATTTTGCTCGGTCCACCGTCTGGAAGACAGCTTGCAACAAGCCGGTGGCAAATTCAAGTTCCTCTGTCGGATCTTTCTTTTCAGATAGTGACGCACACATAAAGGTCCTGGTATTCCCCGGTGAGAAGACCACTTCCGTCAGTACCGGCTCATCAAACTGGATAATCTCAACACCACGAACTTGAATGGCTGCAATCTCCTCCTTGAAGGCCTGAATCACATCTACCGCCAAGGCTTCTTTGGAATCATAGTATTGATCGGATAAGCCCTTAAGCCACATAGAACGAGTCACCAGATAAGGGCCTGGCAGCGTGATCTTCTTCGGACGATCGGTTAATTCATGTAACAGATCAAGTTCGCCGCCTACCAAGGGCTGCCGCCGCTTGACCGGTCCCACACAGATCGCATTCTTAATACTATTGGCTGGCACATCCAGAATCGACAACATCTCTTCATAAGCTTTCTTATCCTCGATATAAGGTAGCAAATCACTCATGCTCATCATCTTGACCCCACCTAAGGCCTCAGCAATGAAGGAGACATAATTATCACGTGACAATTCTCCACTGGTGATATAGTCCACCGCATAGGCCTCCTGCAGGCGCACTACCGCCTCGGTGGCAGTATGAATCATCTGGTCATACTCAGCTTGAGTGATCCGTTCCTTGGCCAAATCTCTCCTTGCTTTCAGTAGTTCTTGTCCTCGGGGCATACTCCCCATTAACGACACTTCGAACATCTACACACCTCTTTCATCCTTGACAACTAGCCACGTTCTTGATGAGTCTTTTGACCACGAACGATTCTAGCTTTCAAAGAAGTTCATGTAATCGACTGCTTTACGGATCTCTTCGAAATTAGTGGTTCGCCCTGGTAACCATTCTTTCAAGCCTTCAAGGTCGAGAATTTCCTTGTCCTCTTCTTTGTTGTAGTCCATTAACATCAATACTTCGTTGAAGGCTTGTAGATCTTCATCTGGCACCTCGTTATGAGCGGTGAAGATGCAGTGGTCGAAGGAGTTGGTCTTGCCGATCACTTCAAGTTGATTACCATCGACTGTTCCGTCCCGGGTCCAAGCTTGATAGTTCCCTTCAATGGCGAAGCCAGCCACATTCTCTCCAGCTTCAACCGACTTGATCGCATCGAGTTCGCCCCCGGTATGGTCACCGTCCAGACCCACACCAATATCATAGCGCACTTCTTCATAGTCTTTGCCGAATTCCAGACCATTTTCACGTAGATATTGAATCGGAATTAAGCGCGCTTGAGGTGAGTCAATTGCACCAAAGGCAATTTTTTGGCCCTTGAGATCTTCCACAGACTTGATGCCGCTATCTTTTTTAGCGACTAAAACGGTATGCAAGTCGCGGTCGGTATCCCGCATCAACCCATATTTGACATCACCCTTAGTACGTAGCTCCGCTTCCCGATTAGCTAGTGGTGAGTTCCATGCCACGTCAATTTCTTTTTTGATCAAAGCATCAATCTGACTGCGATATTCATCGAAGAAGACCGGTTCAATCAAGATCCCTTGATCCTTATCCTCGATGAATTTGCCAATCATATCCCAAACAATCGTAATTTTGGGGTCATAAATAACAGCACCGACTTTTAATTTTTTGGTCATTAAATATTCCTCCTTGTTCATCTAATTATCTTCCAACCGCTGATTATGGAATCGGTTGATCGGTCAGGACACTACCAATCCATTGATGTAAGATATCGACACTTGGTGCCATCACTTGGCCAGCCAGTCCGTCGGCTAGATAACGTGAGAAGTTACGGAATTGACTATAAGCCCGTCCCCCACCGATTAACATACCCAAGCGACCTGACTCAACAACATTCTCAATCGCAATCACACGGGCTGAGAGGATCTTAGGTAGTGCATCGGCAACACCTTCTCTGGCTGCTAGCGCAGAACACTTACATGCGCTTACCCCTGCGTTGGCATAGTTATAGATACGTGATAAGTGAAGTTTGATAGAATCCACATTAGCTAAGGTACTTCCATCAGGGAAAGTCCGATCTTTAGCATGGAAGATTGCTTCGTTAGAAATCGCTACATTAAGACCACTATAGACAGCGGCTAATCCTTGTACAAAGAGTGGCGCCACTAGAGTTAAGATTTGTTCCATACCTGAATTTTCTTCGCCTGTTCGATATTCTTCACTCAATTTGACATCTTCCATATACATTGGGCATGAGACATTCGCTTTCAGGCCAATCCCATTCCAACGTTCCATCTTGAATGTAACACCATCTGTTGCCAGTGGTACAATGAAGTTATCGGTATCCGCTTTTCCTTCCCCGGTCTTAGCAATTACCATGTAGTATGATGCTGCCGTTGCGGAGGTAACCATACTCTTACCTCCATTAATAATCCATTGGTCACCCTCTTTAACAGCGCGAGTCTTATCTGGATAGTAGAAGTTTACTCCAGAACCAGATTCAGAGTAAGCTAAAGCAAGGATTTTACCTTCTTCGAGAACTTCTTTAACGATTTTAGCTCGTATATCTGATTTGGCTGCATTTAACACAATATTCAGGGCCACATTATGCATCATATAAGTCAAGCCGACTGTAGCTGAATGTATGGCAAAAGCCCGAATTATTTCAGAGTGATCATAAATATCGCCTCCCAAACCACCGTCTTCAGTAGGAATAAGAAGTTTGAGATAACCTTCCTGATGGAGTTTATTGAAGATTTCCATCGGGAATTCTTTTTTCTCATCCAATTCTCTCGCGACTGGCGCAATATGTTCTTCTGCAAACTTAACTGCTTGTTCGTAATATTCTGTCATTTTTTCTGCTCCTTTTAGATATACCTGGTAACCTGTGTTACCGCCATCTTGACGACAATTATATTTTTCGAGTTGATTAAATGATCAGAATACAATTAAAACGCACGCTCAATAAGCCCATCTTAATGATGTGCTTAGTCAGTGAGTACACCTCTGGGGTGACGTTCAGTATAAGGGTCAATTGTTTCTAAGTTCAGGTCAATATTTCACAATGAAACACTCACCTAAACTTAGAAACAAATGATTTTTATACTCGTTGTCCCAACGCTTAGTGAGATGTACTCATCGTTTAAATTGTATTCCATTAATTAACATAACCTTACCTCCTTAAAAAAATCCTAAAGACAATCAATATAAACCTATCGTTTATAGCCAATTCAGGGTAATATGTATATCATCTCTTAAAACCTATACTCTTCATTGGCGTTTATATTTATACACTTCTAAAAGGTTTACAACACCCTCTCTTTAATGTTTGCGATGATTATAGCAAAGCTCAACCGAAAGTTCAACATGTGTTTTATATATATATATATAAATGGAAGTTATATTTACTTTCTCCATCTATACAACGGCAATGACAAATAAGAATCATCACGCATTATCCATACGTGTTTGATTAGCAATCTTTAAAAAATTGTTACACAATTCGATGGTTGTTTTCGTATTGTTTATCTAATCTACCCTATCATGTTTCAGTATAATTACCGACGCTCCCACTACATATAAGAATTATGAATTCATCATACGATATTTATATCCGTAAAACACTCATATTATAAGTTGAGTTGATGTCGTATTATATTAAATCCATTCATATGAACATAATTATCTATTGTTCAAATAAATTGTGCTTCTTTATATAATGCTTACTAACTATTTAACGCCCCACCTAACAATTTAACACCAACCCCGCTCTCAACTTTTAAAGAGTGCACCTCCCCATCTCACCCACCAATTTCCACCCTTTCAGCAACCAAAAAAGCCCTGATATAGCCTCTCTACTCTCCAGTAAAACCGTTATATCAAGGCTTTTATACTCTATTAAATTGTATGCTTTGAGCCATTATCATTTCAGGAAACAGTTGATAGGCTAAAAAGAATTGATTACGGGTAGCGACTTGAAGATTATAACCTGGCTTGAGTTGCCCATTACGCATGGGATCTTCCTTCATTCGTATAAAAGTCGCATCTTTGTCAGTTTTTGAATACGAGTTGCGTGAACCGAATGTTTCGTGCTGTTTTTGATAATTCATCGCTTTCGATTGGCGTTCCTTCACCTGCTTCATTTGACGCTTTAGAAAGCGTCGTTCTCGCTTATCAGGATTGGGGGACAGCTTGGGATTTGATTCAATTTGTTGTTCAAGATCCTGCAATTTGACTTCTAACACCGTAATGATTTCTCCTAAGTCCTCCACGGTTAGCGGGGTATCTTCAGGGATGGAGGCTCTGCCGTAATAATCGTACAATTCATTTAACAGTGTCACGAGTTGTTGGCGATTCATTTCTTCGTAGCGAATCGTATTCTTCTTCCAAACAAAAGTATACTTATTGGCATCAGCGAGTAACTTGGTACCATCAATAAATACTTTATCATCAATGAATCCCTGCTTTTTCAAAAATGAAACAAAATAGTCAAAGCTATCCGTCAAAATCTCCGCTAATTCATCAGAGCGTCTGAAACGGCAGATTGTCTCGTGACTGGGGCACTGTTCTTGTGTGAGCCATCTAGCCGGTAAATTCTCTTGTGCAAAACGAGCGATTGGTCGACTGGTAAAGATTCCCCTTGAATAAGCATATAGGAGAAGTTTTAACAACATGGAAAAATCATACTCTCTAGGTCGACCAAAGATATAGGGGTGATGAATTTCTAAAGTTTCAACAAATTCGTGAATCGTCCAGACGATATGATTGACTTCAGGAGAATATTGAGTTGAGAGTTCTAAAGTGAGTTGGTTTATGTTATAATGGTTACACATTGGAGGTAGTTCTTTCTGGATTATCTTTAAACAGAGGGTCTGCTCCTCTGTTTTTTATTTTTACTACCTTTATTATACCATTAAACCCACCAAGAATGTTGATATAATAACATTCTTGGTGGGTTTTTAGCCTGACTTATCTTACAGCCTCTTTATGTTGCAATAATTTAATTTTCTATCGTTCATCCCATTGTTCGGGGCTCCAAGCTTGGCCAACTTGTCGGTTTCGTGCGCCTTCAAGTAAAGTAGCCTGTTCATGACGCAACTGCTCAGCCACATAAATTAATGCCTTAGTTGGATATGTCTTAGCGAGCGTTTGCCATTCTTCAATTGGATATTCCTTCAATTCCACTAATACCACCATCCATTCATCGTAAATAATTCTTCAAGTTCATCCGCTTGATGGCTAATATCTTCTTGCCACATTTGGAAAGTTAATGCTTGAGTTGAATCGAGCGGCAAACTCGATATAGTGGGATGTGCTAATTGTTCCAAAATAAATTGTTGGAAAACTCGCAAGCTTCCTTGTTTCCCGGTGGATAAATAGCATGCATAAGTTAACATTAGACGCATTTGTGTCGGCTCATCCATCATGCTAAAACGATGGATTGCAAATGGCGCAAGATACTCCATCCGATAATAAGTAGCCAGCGCTTGATAGGGTGACAATAGTTGATCCATCGTAACTCCAACATCTTCTCCAGGATGGAATCGTGTCGCAGCAACATCTGCAGTAATTACTACGCCGAATTCTTTGCCTTGCATTTTTTGTGCCCATCCAGGATTGGACTGCCAATCTTGAAAGACCTCATCCATCCAAAACTTCAACAAACTAGGTGCTTGATACCAATACATTGGAAATTGAAAAATAAGTCGGTCATATTGCGCCAGTTGATCGCGGTAGCGATCACCATCGATTGGGTGGGTCATATCGCTGATCTCGTCAGCAAGAATTAGTACATCCGCTGAAGTATAAGCTTGACTCGTTTGATATAAAAATTGTTGCGTTGTTGAATTCACCCCTGCAGGGTGTCCTACAATAATTAAAGTTGATTTCATTGATTTCCTTTCGTTGTCTCTTGGTGGGGCAAATGAATAATAAACCGTGTTCCCTCACCTTTTTTACTTTCGACAAAAATTTGCCCATCGTGCGTTTCAATAATGGATTGGACAATCGCCAACCCGATTCCTGATTCACCAAACTCGGTGTTTTTACGCGACACATCGGCTTTATAGAATCGCTCCCAAATCCGATTCACTTCATCCGGATCTATTCCAATGCCAAAATCTTCTACAATCATCTCGCTATAATCTGAATGCATTGAGCCATGTAAAATAATGTCGCTTCCTTGACTGAATTGGATTGCATTGGTGACTAAATTAATGAGCACTTGTACAATTCGATCATAATCGCCCCAAATCACTAAATCTTCCGCTGCTTGAGTGAGAATCGTGTCATTTTTTTGTGCGGCTTTCTCACGCAACTGCGTTTGGATTTGTTCAAATAGCGCTACACCATTAATCGATTGCTTTTTCAAGACAATTTGTCGACTGCGAATTTTCTCATAATCTAAATTCTCATTCACCAAGCGCGTTAGTCGATGTGTTTCTTGTTCAATTAACTTCAAACTTCGATCTTGTTGATGTTCAGGAATTACTTTATGGATTAGTCCTTCCAGTAATCCACTCATCGTTGTGAGTGGGGTACGCATTTCATGCGCCACATCCATCATAAATTGTCTTCTAAGTTCTTCTTGACGTTTAATTTCCTCTTGGGAAGCAATCAAAGACTGAGTCATACTATCAAAATCGCGTGCCAAGTCACCATATTCATCATGCGAAGAAGTGTCTAGAACGACATCAAAGTTGCCTTGTCCAATTTGCTGGGTCGCCTCTTGTAACCGACGAATTTTGCGCGTACTGTAATTTGAATAAAATGCACTTAATGCACCACCGATGATTAACGAAATGGATAGCGAAACTGCAATCGTCACCCTCAGGCTGTGTAACTGCTCTTCTAAATCATTGAGCGGCGCAGCCAGACTAATAAATCCCGATGGAAACTCCCCCACATCTTGGTGCGGTAAATAAACCATTAAGTAAGTCTCTGTTCCATGATCAGATATTTGCCGCTCAACCGAACGAAATCCCAAATAATTTCCTGACTGAAGCTTCGCTAATTCTTCCTGGGTTAAGCTTGATTGATAGCGTTGGTCATAAGTTGGATAGATAATTCGCCCGTCGGATAAATAAACTTGGATCGAAATATTTTCGCGAGCCAATAGCTGTGATGTCCGTACTAGATCATAACGAGAAAAATTATTGTTAACAATATTATTCCCATAATTAAGCAATTGTTGTTCTCGCGAATCAATTAAATTATCACTAATTTGGCGCTCAATTCGAAAAGCAAACAACATAATGGCAATGACAATGATTAAGGAGAATCCTAATAATTGTTGCCAAAATACTTTCATGCTTCCTCACCTGGTGCTTCGTATTTATAACCTACACCCCAGACTGTTTGAATCACTTGCGGTCCAACTGCCTCGATTTTTTGGCGAAGCTTCTTAATATGCGCATCAACCGTCCGCTCATCACCATAAAATGGATCTTCCCACAAACTCGTTAATAAATCATCTCGGCTAAAGACCCGCTTGGGACTTTGGACAAATGTCACCAAAAGATCAAATTCTTTCGGCGTTAGATTTTCAATTGGTTTATCATGGTAATAGGCTTCGCGAGTTGATGTATTAATATGAATTAAGTCTGTCTCAACATCGAATTCACTCGTTTTTTGTGATGTTTCTTCACTTGTTACATGATGATGTTGTGAACGACGATGCAGAGCTTTCATCCGAGCAATCAAAGTCATTGGGCTAAAAGGTTTGGTGACGTAATCATCTGCGCCGAGCTCTAGACCGATCACTTGGTCGCTCTCGGAGTCACGTGCCGTTAACATAATAATTGGCGTTTCTTTATCTTCTTCGCGAATCGCACGACAAATTTGAATGCCATCCATTGAAGGTAGATTTAAATCTAACAAGATAATGTCCCATTGATTCGATGCATTTTTATAGGCTTGATACCCTTCAAGTCCGTCTTGATAAAAGCTTGCGTTAAATTGTTCACTTTCAAAAAACATCGACATCATTTCAATTACAGAGTCATTATCTTCAATCATCAATATATTCATCGGTCTTCTCCTTTTGTTGTTCAGCGTATTCTGTCAGCTTTATTATACACGATTCACCGAAAAATCGCTGATGTTTCATCGATTAACATAAAAACTCTCTTTGTTTTCATGATTTTTTCACACATTCATCTTAGCCATTAAAAAGAAGCGACCTAAAGCCGCTTCTTCAATCTACTTCATCTTACTTCGGTTGCCCGACCGTCAGCGGAGTATCTGAACTTATTACTCCAACTTTTTCTTCTTCACGTGGGGCTGGGGGCACGGCTTGCGCGGATTCATTCGTATTAGAAGTAGGGTTTGATCCAATCAATGTCAGTTCTTCAACGAGACATTCAATGACATAGACATCCTGTTCTTCTCGATTTTTATATTTTCTACTTTGCATCCGTCCAGCCAAAGAGATTTGATCCCCTTTTTTACAATAACGATCCATTAACTCTGCCAAATGATCCCAAGCAACAAATGGAATAAAATCTGTGGCACGATTACCATTACTATCACGATGGTGTCGTTGAATCGCAATCACATTATTAACCACTCGTCCATTACTCCCTACTTGTCTCACTTCAACATCTCGGACAACTCGACCTACAAAAACGACTTTATTCATTAAAGTCACTCCTTTCTTTTTTACCCAAAAAATCGGGGCTAGTAATAAGTACACAAAAAAGGAGTGAAATACTTTTTTTATTTTAAAGTTTCTGCAATTTGGACCAGTTTTCGTAGCCGATGATTTACTCCGGATTTACTAATCGGACCTCCAGGAATTTCTTCACCCAATTGCTTTAAGCTCATATCTGGATTAGCTTGACGAAAGATTGCCATTTCTCGTAACTTATCCGGCAACCAATCTAACCCTTTAGTTTCTTCAATAATTTGAATCGCTTCACGTTGCCTTTGCGACGCATCAATCGTCTTATTCAAATTCGCATTTTCCATATTGACAAGTCGATTCACCGAATTACGCATATCCCGCACAATCCGTATATCTTCAAACCGCAGCACTGCGCTGGTAGCCCCAATTAAAATTAAAAAGTCTGCGATTTTTTCTGCTTCTTTTAAATAAGTAATATAGCCGTTGCGTCGCTGTACCATTTTTGCATTTAAACCAAATTCATTCATCATATGACATAATGCTTCGTTATGTTCTTCATAGTTAGTGTAGATTTCAAGGTGATAATTTGCGCCTTCAGGACTGTTGACCGAACCACTCGCTAAAAATGCGCCCCGCAAATAGGAACGCTTTTTAGCATCACTTTGTAAAATATCTTCTGGGATTTTTGATTGAATTCCAGCTGGTCCCATTACACTTAAATCTTCTAAAATTTCTTTGACCTGAGTACGTACACGCACAATATAGACGTTGTTTTTCTTAAGTTTCATTTTTCGGCGGACGAGAAGTTCGCCTTCCACATTATAGTGCTCTTTGATAAGTGTGTAGATGCGTCGAGCAATCGCTGCGTTTTCACTTTGAATATTTAAGATGAATCGTTGCTGATAGATTGACACATTCCCATTGATTCGAATTAAAGCGGCCAGTTCTGCCTTGGCATGCTCTTTATGCACCTCTAACAGCGTGCATTCTTTTTTGACATCCGCTGCAAAGGTCATAGCATCCACCCCCTAAATAATCATTATTAAAGTTTAAATTCTGGTGTGTTTAATAAATAACTTAATTCATGGACAACTTTTTGCGTATCATGGTACGCTCCACCATCTTTCATACTCAAGAATTCAGCTGAGATGACACGACATCCTTGATCTCGCAAAGCTTGGAAATCATGTTTCACTTGCAATAAATATTCTTCATTGGGCTGGTTCATAATATAGTCTTCGGGAACTTTTGCAGTGTTTACAAGTACGGTATCAATCAGTGGTTTTCCTAGATGATGATTTAATACTTCCACATGATTTGCATCAGTAAAGTTCTCCGTTTCTCCAAGTTGAGTCATAATATTGCAAATATAAACAATCTCCGCAGATGTCTCCATCATCGCATGACGGATTTGCTCAATCATCAAGTTCGGTAAAATACTTGTATAAAGACTTCCTGGACCCAACACCACCATATCAGCTTCTAAAATAGCCTGTACAACTCGTGGCGATGCGTCTACCGCAGGCTCTCCGTTGTGACGCGTTACCGTGACATAATCAATCGGCTTACGATGTAGCGCAATTTTCGATTCACCTTTCGCCATCGTCCCATCTTTAAAGTAAGCATTTAAGATTAAAGCTTCTTGAGCTGCAGGGAGGATTTGGCCTTTCACACTCATCCATTTTGATAAGGTATCAATCGCTTGTTGCAATGAGCCGTTCATTTCTTTAAGGGCTGCAATTAATAAATTTCCAATCGCATGTCCAGCTAAAAAGGCATCATCCGTATTAAAGCGGTATTGAAACATTTCAATGACTTCTTCCGGACTTTCTGATAGCGCACAAATACAGTTACGAATATCGCCTGGTGGCACCACATTCACATAGTCACGAATAATCCCACTACTACCACCATCGTCCGCTACCGTGACCACGGCCGTAATTTGAGCGTTAATGCCCTTAAGTCCTCGTAAAATAACAGGAAGCCCCGTTCCTCCTCCGATGACTGCTACTTTTTTATTAGGTTTTACTTCACTCATAATTTTCCTCGTCTCTATTTCTTCTGGCTATCACGATGAGTTATATTGACTCGATAATCATCGTTGGCCAAATCTTTAGCAATGCGTCGCGCTAAAGAAACCGAGCGGTGTTTCCCACCTGTACATCCAATACCAATCGTAACTACTGCCTTGCCTTCTTTCTTATAACCCGGCATACAATAGCGAATCAACTCCATAAAACGTTTATAAAACTGTTCAGTCTCAGGTTGTTGCATCACATAATCATATACCCGGCTATCTTCCCCCGTTAGCGGACGTAACTCTTCAATGTAATAAGGATTAGGTAAGAATCTTACATCCATAATAATATCCGGATCAATGGGTGCACCATATTTAAAACCAAAAGACATTACTTCAATATGAAATGTTTCTTGATTCAGCGTGTCAAAATGTTCATTAATTTTTGCTCGTAATTGTTTGGGTTTTAATCCAGTTGTATCAATAATAATTTGAGCCCGTGCTTTTAAGGTTTCAAGCAAGGCGCGCTCTCGTTGAATTCCCACCAAAATACGATCATCTTCTGCTAATGGGTGCTTGCGACGGGTTTCTTTGTATCTTGAGACCAGTGTCGTATCTGATGCATCTAAAAATAAAATTCGGGTGGTAACATGTTGTGTATCAATCATATTGGATAATACGCGCTCTAAATCATCAAAAAATTCCCGCGTTCTTAAGTCTACCACGAGCGCGACTCGGTTAATTTTACCTGATTCTTTAATCAATTCCCAAAAAGTTGGCAGAATTGACGGTGGCATGTTATCAATACAATAAAACCCTAGATCTTCAAAGCTTCGCATCGCAACCGTTTTACCTGCTCCACTCATTCCTGTAATGACAACTAATTCCAATGATTCAGCCATGGATACCACTCCTTCTTTATTAATCATCTTATTATACCAATTCCAAGGATAACTGCCAATCTTCACCGAATTAGTTAGGTTATACGTAGCTTTTCCTTAATAAAAAACGTTGAATTGATCGTAAATCATCAATCCAACGCTTTACTATAATTCATAATTAGTAAACAATCACTGGCATGCCAATATCAATCGCTGCATATACCTCGCCCATAATCCATGGTGGTGTATTGACACATCCTAGGGAGCCTCTTTCTAAATAAGTCGTTCCACCAAAGTTCGCTTGCCAATCTGCATCATGAATTCCTTGACCGGTATCATCAAATGGAATCCAGTAGCTTACTGGGACATCATATTCCTTTTCCGTTCGTGGGTTATAGCCTTTCAGATTTTCATTTTCAGCTTTATTCCAAACAGAGTAAGCTCCAGGAATCGTATCTGTTCCTACTTGTCCTGTAACGATTGGGGTTTCTACCACCAACTGTCCATCGCGATAAATCCACATATGTTGATGGGTAATTGATACTTCAACATAGCTATTGCCAATATCATCGGCTTGATTATATCCAGTCCCAACAATAACAGGTTCTCGCGTAACGGATTGCCCCGATTGTAGATCATTGACGATAGCCTGCGTTTCACTTTCACGGTCGATAGACCAACCTAACGTGCCGGGCTGAACCGTTACGGGGCCGTCATAAGTTGAATTGAATTGGCGTGATTTATTATATGTCGCATATTGATCATTTAATTCACCTAAATAATCGTAAATTGCTTCTTCATCAAAGACTAATTGATTGCTTTGGTCAAATTGGATCCAACTTTGAATTTTCTCCTCTGGAATCACAACGTCTTCTCCTGCAATTTGTAAGGTGATTTTTGTTGCGATAACTTGATTGATGCGCTCCATCGCCTTTTCAGCTTTTTCCTTAATTTCGCTGTCATCTTCTACTTCACGATAAGCTTGATTTAATTCTACTGTATGCTCATCGTTCGCTATTGTCTTCCCAATAAGTGTCGCTAGCTTATCGTAATCAATCATATCGCCTTGCGTCGCTTCCGTTAAGTAGTACCCTTGATGATCTGAATAGGCAATACTAACGGGCTGACCTACAGAACGTTGTTCATTATTAATACCCATATCAGCAAGTCGCTGGCGCAACGATTCATCATCAAAAGTGACGCCCTGGTTTGAAGAGTATGCGTGATGATTAGAATTAAAAAAGTTCATAATCCAATAATTCGGATTTTGATTTTGATAAGTATTATTTAACGCTGTTTCAAACTTAAACTCACTCTTTAAATCTTTAAGCTGTAATTGACCCAATTCCTTACCATTTTCCTTGATGTCGACCACTTGTTGATCTAAGTGATTTTGGACTTTCTCTCGAGCTTGAGCTAACGTTAAATTGCTCACATCAACTGAATCGAATGTTGTATTTACTTGAAATCGATCAGCGTAGTAGCCAATACCTGCGCCGTATCCTATCAACAAAATAAGAAACAATGACAATAACCCTATAAGAAATTTCTTCATCGACATACTACCTCTCTTCTTTGTCCATTTCTCTTCACAGTATAGCAAAGAGATGTGAATTTTTTGCTAAATTTGCTTGACCTTTTCGTTTTATAAAACTATTCTTCAATTATTTCTTTACGAATCAACAACAACCCATCCCCTAACGGAATCAAAGAAGCGCGGTGAGGCGATGCATAGACTACTTCAAATAACTCGTTCAATTTTCGATGAATTTTTCGAACTCGTTTTGGAATGGTTGATTCATCATCCAAGACGGTTCCTCCTTGAAGCACATCATCGATTAATAATACGCCTCCAACCTTCAGAAGTCGCATGCATTCTGGGAAAAATTCGACATATTTTGCTTTGGCACTATCCATAAAAATAACATCATACGGCCCATTTAGTGTTGGTAATATGTCAGCCGCATCTCCTTCTAATAAGGTGATCCGCTCCTCCAAGGCTAGGTGTTTGAAATTTTCTTTCGCTCGTTCATACATTAAGGGATAACGGTCAATAGTTGTTAAATGGCCTTGAGAGGTCAAATGTTGCGCCATCAAACTAGCTGAAAAACCGATGGCAGTGCCAATTTCTAATATTTGTTCAGGTTGAATAATACTCATGAATAGATCAATAAACTTTGCGGTTTCATGAGGAATAATTGGAATCCCTCTTTCATTGGCATAAGCTTGAATTTGATTAACACCTTCACTATCAAATCCACCCTGAGCCGTCCGCATAAATTCGACTACTTTCTCCATCACAACAGGACGATGCATCATTTCATTTAACATTCTTTATTTCTCCTTTATTAAAATAAATAACGAACCTACCCCTCATTCGAGGATACTGTAGGCTCGTTCATCATTAATCCTTGAGTGTTTCTAATTCATTTATCTCACGAGTCAACTCTTGATGGACGCGTTCTTGATCCACATCACTATATAAATTATAGTCTGTATCAATCGTGGCAAGCGGATCGAGCTCGACGCGAATGCCACGAATTCGACCATTTTCGATGGTATCGGTAGTAAGAACATATCGATTGGCACGAAATGTCAATTGCTCGTCATTTTCAGGAACATAGCCGAGGTGGTAAATCATTAATCCTGCAATCGTATCTACTTCATCGGATTCTAACGTCTCTTCAAAATAATTATTGAATTTATCTAATGGTACTATTCCATTGATATAAAAGTGCGTCTCATCGATTTGTTCAATATCCCCTAAAGAGATTTCATCCGTTTCATCTTCGATATCTCCCACAATTTCCTCTAAGACATCTTCCATCGTCACAATTCCTTCAACACCACCATACTCATCGCGTAAAATCGCCATATGATTCTCCGCTCGGCGAAACTCTACCAATAAATCATCGATGTAAATCGTTGAGGGAACAAACAACGGTGGGCTCGCCAATTCATGCAACTGAATATGTTCAAACCCATGTTCTGCGGCTGCTTTAAGTACGTGTTTAATATGCAAGACCCCTACCACATTATCTTTATCATCTTCATAAATTGGAATCCGTGAAAAAGGTGAGCTCAAAATTTCCGCAATATTCTCACTGTAGTCATCTTCAATATCGATCATAAAGGTATCTGTTCGAGGCACCATAATCTCCCGTGCCATTTTGTCATCTAATGACAATACACCTTGCAACATGGTAAATTCCTCTAAGTCAATCGAACCTTCATCGCGACTTTCAGAGAGAATGGCTTTCATCTCATCTCGTGTGAAACGTTCATCTCCCTTATGGAAATCGATTGGCGTAATTTTTCGCAAACCACTTGAGGCTGCTTGAATTAACCAAACGAAGGGTTTAAATAAACGATAAGTTCCCATAATAATGAAACTCGTTGACAGTGCTACTTGTTCCGGCGCTTGCAACGCCACTTGCTTAGGATAAACTTCACCTAATACGATAATTAATAAGGCTAATCCTAAAAATCCTAGTCCAATCGCTACATACTGCAAAACATTCCATGTCGCCATGGTTCCATTGGAAGACATATACGATAAATAATACAATGTCATTCGTGATCCGATGACCAACGTGATTAAGGTGGTAATCACTTGCATCGTAGCTAAGAAAGTTTCAGGTAATTCAATCAATTGAAGCACACGACGTGCATTACGTAAGCCGTCATCCGCCATGGCACGAATTTTGGATTGATTCAATGACACATAAGCCGTCTCATTTGCCGCATAAAATGCATTTAGCATAATTAATATTAGTAGTACCAACAACTGCGGCCACAAGGAACCCGGGGAATCCATGTTTATTCTCTCCTTTTTGATAAAAAAAATTTCAGTTTTCTTCTATTTTTTCATAATGTTTTCTCTACAATAATATAAGCAATTTCAGTTAAAAAATCAATCTTTGCCCTAAGTGATACAACGTTAACACGCGACTCAATGGTATTTTATTAAATATTTATGATTTTTATCAGATTAATGTTAAAATACTATGAGAGAAAGATAGCTATTATAATGGGTAAATGATATAATCTAGTAGTTAATACATACGAAAGGCAGGTTAAGCATGCTAGAGCACTTAATGGTACCCGCATCACAAGTTATTACAATTGCAGAATCATTTAATCTTCAATCAGCCTTAGAAGTATTGGAAAAACACCAACTCCGCTGTGCACCAGTGATTGATAACAGCGGGCAATTATATCGCGGGAATATTTATCGATATCATATCTACAAGTATGCATATGAGCATCCTGACACACAACTCGAAACGATTCCAGTAACACATTTATTAAAGAATTCAAGTCATGTCATCCAAGAACCTAATTCTATTTTGCATTTATTTTTCGCCATTCGTGACTTACCCTATATTGCTGTATTAAATGAACAACGTTCTTTTATTGGTATTGTTTACCATAAAACGATGCGTGATTATATCGTACAGGGATGGGATCTAAAAAATGCGAGCTACTTTATACAGATTGATCTTCAACATACTCCCTTTGAAGAAATCAAATTATGGTGGTTAATGAGGCGCCATCTCAATGTTACCGGCCAATTAACTTTTGAGGAAACAACATATGATACACCCAACTGTTTATGCCTCTTAATTCCAAATCATATCTCGGATATTAAAGTTAATCAGTTTATCCATCATTTAACAAAACGAGATTATCGCGTCAATTCTTATCCAATCTAAGACTCAATAAGAAACCTAGTGTAACTGTCTCATTCAGTGCACTAGGATTTTTTGAGCGCATCACTGCCAAACAAAAATTATTGATCGCTAAAGTTATGCATGTCTTTACGACGGAATACTTCAAAGAAAGGATTAGTTTTTAATTCTTCACCAATGGTTGTAGTACCACCATGGCCTGGATATAGCCGGTAATTTTCTGGTAATGGAATAATTTCTTGACCAATATAATAGATGAGATCAAAGTAACTTCCTCCTGGAAGGTCTGTACGACCAATCGTCCCTTTGAAAATCGTATCTCCATTGAATATTAGAGCTTGATCATGGAACACATACACGACATGCGCAGGGCTGTGACCGGGAACAAAGCGGACTTCAAATTCAAAATTCCCAATTTGATACGTTCCCTTATGCTGCCAATAATGTTCAGGTGCTCGGTAATGCCCCATTTGATCTGCAGTATATTCAATAAATAAATCTTCTTCTGCTTCAGGAATATATACTTCAACTTGATAGTGTTCTCTAATGTCATTGACTGCCCCTACATGGTCAAAATGACAGTGGGTAATTAAGATTGCTATAGGGCGTACTTTCAATGAATCAATCCACTCAATCAATCGATCACTTTGAGCACCAGGATCAATAATAATCGCTTCTTTTTGTTCATTGATTAAGAGGTAGGTATTTTCTTGCAAACGACCTACTTCCATTTGCTCTACTTGATACATTTTACATAACTCCTTATTTACTCATTCAAATAAACTCTAGGAACACGTTCCCCGATTGAGGTGACAATTTCGTAACCAATCGTTCCAACTTGTTTCGCAATATTCGACGCACTATTATTCGACTGCGTCTCCGGACTAATCAAAATGACTGACGTGCCTACGGGATAATTTTCTGGGAGTCGAATCATTAATTGATCCATATTGATCACCCCTAATACTGGGCATGGTTGACCCTTAACACTTAAAGTGACCTCCCGATAGTGTCTCAACCAGCCATCAGCATAACCAATCGGAATGGTGCCAATCCACTCGTCACTCTCGGTTGTATAAGTCGCACCATAACTGATAGATTGTCCAGCAGGAACTTGTTTGACGTATACTAACTCCGATACTAGTTCTAACGCGGGTTGCAAAGTGTATTGCGTGCCATTATCTAATTGATCTTTCGGATCAATTCCGTACATTCCAATTCCAAAACGGATAATGTCACTTTTTTGCGTCTGGTGCGCTGCTAACCAAGCTGAATCATTGTGCCAAATTCCCATCGCAGTATTAGCAAAGTGACGTTCTTTTACCGAACTAGGGACCGATTCAAGCAACGAATTCCACTGATTTAATTGATGTTCAATATAATCAGCAGGTCCTCCCCCCGCCGTTGAAAAATGGGTGAAAACCCCTTGCCAATCTACCCAATCTAACTGGGATACCGCTTGATGGAACATCTCAATCTCGTCACACGTGCGAAGTCCAATCCGTCCCATTCCTGTATCAAGCGGGAGATGACAAATTAAACGGTGATGCTTCAACAAGTCTAATTGATCCGTTTGTTCTAATTGGCGGTATGCTTGATCAAACCAACTTGGATGCGCAACTGTAACGGTAATTTGATAATGCAAAATTTCTGCAATCCCTCTTGGGTCGGTGAGACCCAGAACAATAATCGGTACCGAGGTGATGTTAGCTTCTCTCAGTTCAATCGCTTCATCAACTGTTGCTACCAACAATCCCGTTGCTCCTGCTTCAAGAGCTGCCTTGGATACTGGCACACTGCCATGGCCGTACGCATTGGCTTTAACCGTTGCGTATAGCTTCTGATCTGCCGACAACGTCTCAAGTACATGCTGAACATTGTGACGGATCGCTGCTAAATCTACAATAGCCATTGTTGGACGATGATCCGTAAATTGCATAAAATTGCTCCTTTCGTAGAACCTTATTTTAATTATTCTTCAATAATAACTGTAGCCATCGCATAATCTCGACTATGACTAATCGATACAACCACTTCCGGGTACAAGACTGGACCTGCTATCATCCTAGGTTCACCGTCAGCGGTATTTATTACTGATAAACGATGAAATGGAATTCGCTTCGCTTCAGCCGAAGCAAGTGCTTTAATAAAAGCTTCTTTCGCAGCAAATCTTCCAGCTAAATAGGCTAGACGACGGCCTGGGTGTTGGTAGGAAAAAAATTGTGTTTGTTCTTCAACACTTAGGATACGTTCGACAAACTGTGGATGTTTTGCCAAAACATGTTGAATTCGATCGATTTCAATAATATCTGTTCCTAGCCGCATTCCCTCACCTCTTAGAGACCTTATTAACGTTGACGTTGTCGTATTTTAAATCCTTTATTATTCTTTCTCACTTGGCTATTTCTTTTAGTGCTAGAGCGTTTGGATGTTTCCTTAAAATTTCTTGATCTTTTGCCCGAGTATCTTGATTGTTCTTCCTTATTTTTTCGTTCATGTTTTGAACGTTTGGAATATTTTTTCTTTCTTATATCTTTAGTATCATACTGCTTATTTTCTGGTTTAATCCGTTCTGAACGGTTCGATGAGGTGTGCTTCCGGCGCTGTTGATGATGTTTCGACTTTGAATCTCGTTGACGGGAATGACTGTTATGCCGCTTGCTTTTACGCTTTGGTAATGGTTTTTGGGGCGAAATCACAACATCAATTTGCGTCGAATCACTGATGACTTCCGTCAATAAGGCCGTTACTAAGTCATTCACTTCATAGTGTTCTAATAACATCTTCGCTGTATTACGTAATGCATCCGCTTCTTCAGATTGTAATGTTAGATTCATTCGATCAATCAACTGTTGTATTTGACCGTGTTGGGCTTCTTTCGAAGTTGGTGGACGCATTGGCATCATCTGAATACGAGTTAATTGCTCAATCGTCTTTAAATATGCCATCTCGTTATGGGGCACAAAGGTAATAGACATCCCCTCTTTGCCCGCTCTACCCGTTCGCCCGATGCGGTGAACATAGCTTTCAGGGTCTTGAGGAATATCATAGTTATAGACATGAGTTACACCCGATATATCCAGTCCGCGAGCGGCTACATCGGTAGCCACTAATATTTCTAAGACGCCGTCTTTTAATTCTTTGATCACACTCGTTCGTTTCTGTTGGGTAATATCTCCGTGAATCATCTCCGCATTATAGCCACGCAATGCGAGCCCACGACCTACTTCATCCACCCTTTTTTTCGTGCGACAAAAGATAATCGCTTGTTTCGGGTTATGAATATCAATAAAACGTGTTAAAATATCAAATTTTTCACCGTCACTACACTTGGTAAAATATTGATCAATTAAATCCGCCGTCATCTGTTGCGCTTCAATTTGAACATGTTGAGGATGACGTAAAAACTCCTCTGCCAATGCCTTAATTTCTGATGGCATCGTAGCTGAAAATAACAACGTCTGGCGTGAATCGGGAGTAGCTTGAATAATCGCACGAATATCTTCAATAAATCCCATATTCAACATTTCGTCTGCTTCGTCAAGCACCAATTGTCTCAACTGACTAAAATCAAGCACATGACGGTTTATCAAATCTAAAATTCGACCCGGTGTTCCGACAATAATTTGCGGATTATAACGTTTAAGTCGTTCAATTTGTTTACCAATCGGTGTTCCGCCATAGACTGAGTAAACTTTGGCTTTTAATAATTTGCCATAGCGGTATAATTCTTCCTGAACTTGAATTGCTAATTCACGCGTCGGTGCGATAATGAGTCCTTGGATCGTTCGATTCGATAAATCGAGATGTTCTAGCATCGGGATGCCAAAAGCTGCGGTCTTTCCAGTCCCTGTTTGTGCTTGACCGATAAGGTCGTCACCCGTTAAAGCAATAGGAATCGCATCGCGCTGTATCGGTGTTAATTCCTCAAAGCCTAATTCATCAAAAATTTGTATTAATTCTGGTTTTATATTAAGTTGGTTAAATTCCACTCAGTACATTCCTCTTTCTCTATCGGTTATTCTTTTCGTAAAAAATTGTGTGTTTCATGATTGGTTAACGCGGTAACGACTTGTAACAAATCGACACCTAAGCTGGATTTTACGAGCACGATGTCTTCAGGGCGAATCGATGCTTGGATTCGTTCAATCAAACGATCGTGATCTTTGCGAATATAATGAATCTGATCGGAAGGATAATTTGGGTGGGTTTCTTCATATAGCGCACCCATTTCATCACCAAAGAGATAGACTAGATCTATGGTTTCCGGATCAATCACCTCTGCGATACTACGATGATAGGCTTCACTCTTCTCGCCGAGCTCGCGAATATCCCCTAAAACAGCAATCCGTCGGCCACCTTTTGGACGTTGCAGTCGTGCAAAAGCTTGAAGTACCGCCTTCATCGATGTTGGACTCGCATTATACGCATCGTTCAATACTTGCAGACCATTATCAGCTTGAATCCATTCTAGGCGACTCGCGGTCAATTTAAATTGTGCGAGCTGGAAAATCGCTTGTTCGATTGGAACATTTAATCGCTTCGCAACACTTAATGCAACGAGCGCATTATTCACATTATAGGCGCCCATTACTGGAATTTTACATATGACATTTGAATCTAAATTAGTTTTAAAATAAGTTTGGTCTTTTTCCTCAATAATGTCATAAGCATAGACATCGTTGTCCTCTTCCAAACCAAAACTAATACACTCAACCGAAGAAACCCAGTCTTCGAGAAAATCGGTAATTAGCGGTTCCGCCCCAGGATAAATAAAGACTCCCTCTGGATTTAAGCCTGATAGTATCTCTAACTTAGCTTGCGCAATTCCAGCCCGGCTTCCTAAAAACTCCAAATGACTTTCGCCAATTAAAGTAATTACGGCGATATCGGGCTCCGCAATATGACTTAATAATGCTATCTCACCAAAGCCACTCATGCCCATCTCCAACACTGCCACTTCTGTTTCTTTCGGCATCGAAAGAATCGTGTAAGGCAAGCCGATTTCATTATTATAGTTGCCTTCAGTCTTGTGGATATGATATTTGGCGGTTAAGGCATTTGCCATCATATCTTTAGTCGTTGTTTTCCCGTTGCTACCGGTAATCCCAATAACAATCGGATCAATCATATGACGGTAATAATTTGCTAAAGACTGCATCGCCCGCAATGTATCATCCACATAAATTACCGCAAGTTGATCGATCGGAGCGCTATCCGCTTCACGCGACCAAAAAGTTGCGACAGCTCCTTGCTCAATTGCATTTACTACATAATCATGTCCGTCCGAAGCACCACCCGTTAATGGTACAAATAAATCTCCCGGCTTAATTTTTCGTGAGTCAAACTCGACACCTGTTATATTAATTTCATGATCCGGTCCAGGCGCCGTAAATTCACTCGCACCAACCGCCTGAACGATATCAAGGATGTTTATTGTCTCCACAGTACTCTCCTTACATAATGCGCAAAGACACGAATAAGCTCTGTTCAATCCACAGAGTAGATTCGTGCCCAGCATCTTTTTCTAATATTCAACCCGCTTTTGTGCTAATTGCTCGTGGCGGCGTATAGCTAGCTGAAGTAACTCTTCAACTAAATCAACTTGCGATAAGCCTGTTCGTTCCCACAAAACAGGATACATACTAAACTGCGTAAATCCTGGCATGGTATTAATCTCATTAATATACACATCATCATTGGATGTTAAGAAGAAATCGACACGCGCTAAGCCACTACCGTCAATCGCTCGATAAGCTTTCAATGCATACTCACGAATCGTATCTGAAAGAGACTCCTCAATATTCGCCGGAATTTCCATTTCTACTGTATTATTAATGTACTTCTCTTCATAGTCGTAGAAAGAAGCCCCTTTTACTAAACGGCCCACTACGCTTACATGGGCATCATCGTTTCCAAGAACGGCAACTTCAATTTCATCGGCATTAATTCCTTGTTCTACAACAATTCGGTGGTCATACTCTAAAGCTAAATTAATTGCTTGAACGAGTGCTTCACTGTCTTCAACACGTGAAATCCCAACTGATGAACCCATATTTGCTGGTTTGACAAATAACGGATACAACAAACTACCCTCAGCTTTATTAATAAGAGCATCTTGGTCTTCATTCCATTCTCTACGATCAAATGCAATATATGGCACTTGGGGAATTCCAACATGATCGAATAATTGTTTGGTAATAATTTTGTCCATCCCACACGCGCTGGCACAAACACCGGCGCCAACATATGGCAGACCTAATGTTTCTAGAAACCCTTGGATCGTTCCATCTTCGCCATTGGGGCCATGTAACACTGGAAATACAATCGCATCTTCTCGGTAAATCTCACAAGGTGAAATTTCAACACCGTAAGACGTATCTGAGGCATTTTCTCCCCATCTCGCTTCTTCAGATTTTATCAGATGAAGTTGACCTTCATAAGCCGGAGGAGAAGATAGTTTTGGCCCTTGCAACCATCTACCATCACGCGTAATCATCACAGGTTGTACAGAATACACTTCGTAAGTAATCATTTGTGCAATATTGTGCGCGGATAATATTGAAATGTCATGTTCCGCACTTTGTCCACCATATAGTAAAATGATATTCATCTTGATAAGTCCTCCGTATCTGTACTCAACTGCTCTTCATTCAATTCGAACAACCATGTTTTAGTCGCATCATCATAAGTTATAAAACCAACATGTTCTTTCGGAAGTTGATGTTGGGTTAATAAAGTTAATTCATCTTCAATAATATTAATTGGAATACGCCAACTCTCACCAATCGGGACTGCTTGGGAAAAATTAATTTTCAACCCATCTACAAAGAGCGGGGCCATCTGCTCAGCAATTTCCAAAGGCATTTTCGCTACTTCTTTTTTGCGGAACAATGAAAATCGATTGGATTCCTCAACCAACAATTGGGTCTGTTGACATATCATCCGTTGAAATCTCGGTAGAAAATGTGCTACATGTCGATAATAAACCTTTATCAATCCGTTCGGTAAGGTCAAAAACACATAGTTATTTTGTAATTTATAGAAAAAAGCGGATTTTAACGGACGATTCGCATGAAATAAATATAGCATTTCAGATATTTCATTCGGTGTTAGTTGATGCATCGCCTCGACACTCTCAAAGTCAATCCAGGCACACAGACGTGTTTTATAATCTTCAACCGCTCTGAAATAGTTAATCACTTCACCGCGTGTTCGCAAAATTTTAAAGTTTGTTTGCACATCGAAACGCCCAAAATCTAACGTGGCATCCGATAGAATCATCGCTTTCGGAATAAAGCTCGGATCAAAATCTATTAATTTTAAATCCATACCGCGAGTCATCACATGGTTCGTTACCGAATCATAATGGATATATAAATTTTTACGCATCACCGAGCTCCTTTCTACAATGGTTCATACCGAATTATTTTAACATTTTTTGAGATGATTTGAAATCATTCTTTGTCACAAAAATACCCGAATAGTTCGTTGAAGTCAAAGTTCAAGCAACTATTCGGATATACCTAAGCATTTTTAAAGAGTGAGTCCTCTTAGAATTGAACTTCTGGGACTTTTCGATCTTCTTCAGGTGTTTCTAACAAGTTGGAAGGTTCAAAGTTATGAATGCCTGCGATTAAATTCGTTGGAAAACTTTGGATGGCTGTATTGTATTGGGTAGCACTAGAGTTAAATAATTGACGTGCTGTCGCGATTTGTTTTTCCAATTCTTCAAGGGTTGATTGCAATTGTAAGAAATTCGTATTCGCTTTTAAATCTGGATATTGTTCTGCCACTGCTAATAATCTTGATAATGCCCCTGACAATTGGTTGGAAGCCGCATTAATTTGTTCAGGCGTTGCATTCGCTGGCAAATTAATTAATTGTTGACGTGCTTTTGTGACGGACTCAAGCGTTTCTGATTCATGCGTCGCATAACCTTTAACAGTATTGACCAAGTTCGGAATTAAATCATTTCGTCTTTGTAATTGAACATCAATTTGAGAGAACGCTTCTTTGACCCAGTTACGTAACTTGATTAATCGGTTATAAGTACTAACCCATACAAGTCCAACAATAACCACGATTCCTAAAATAATCCATAACATATTAACAACTCCCTTGATTATGATAATTAATTCTTACTAAAGTATAACATATTCAACGTCTGCGCACACGTAATATCCTCGAATTGGTGCAATGACTTTATCATTGTATATGATATAATACCTTTGAATTAATGACGTATGATATGCGTTAAGAACATAAAGATAGGAGATCACTTATGCCCCCTACAAAATCACGTCAATTTAATCCTTATATATTTCTCAGCTTGATGATTTTATCCATCGGCGTACTGATTGGATGGCAAGGTTGGTATATTGGAAATATTGCCCCTGTAACGAGTCAATTGCTCGCATTATTTTTAGCAAGTCTTATTTTATGGCTCAAGGTAGCCATTGACTGGCCGAGCTTAATTACACTTATCGGTCTAGGTTTGCTACCGGGACTGACATATAGCGAAGTCTTTACATTATCCTTTGGCAATACGACCTTTGTTTTCTTATTCTTTACGTTTATTGTGACCTATGCCCTCGAACAAACTTATGCCCTGAAACGCGTGATTGCGTGGGCGATGAATAGCCGTTTTGCACAAGTATCTGCTGAGCGATTTATCTTCGCGTTTTTGTCTGTTATTTTGCTATTAGCATCCTTTATTTCTCCAACCATTTTATTTATGATTATCTTTCCACTTTACGAAGAAATCATGCATCAATTTGACTTAAAAAAGGGAGATCGACGAGCATCTCAACTGTTAATTGCCCTATTTTCAACGATTGCGATTGGGACAGCGATGACACCCATTAATCATGTGTTTGCGATTACTGCAATGGGAATCTATTCGAGTGCATCAGGCGTCACCATTAGTAACGCGCAATATATGTCTTTCGCGGTCCCTGCGGGGTTGATTATTTTTCTATTACTACTCTTTTCACTCAAATATTTATGGCGTTTTGATTTGTCAGACATTCAAATTCAAACCGTCCATTCTCTGAAAGATTTGCCTCCGGTAGACACTCAGGAGCGGTGGACGATTGCAGTTTTTATCGCAATGGTATTAATGTGGATTGTTCCGGAACTGCTGGGGGGGCTCTGGCCGAATGTGGCACTCTTTTTCAAAACCGCGGGCATTGCCTTTCCCCCAATGCTCTGCTGCTTACTACTTGCCGGCATCCATCTTCAAGGCAAACCTTTAATCCATTTGCCTGAAGCCATTCAGCGTGGTGTCTACTGGCCGAGCCTACTGATTGTTGCAGCCACATTAAGTTTAGGAAATGTGCTAACAAATCCGGAATTTGGCGTGACTCAATTGATTGAGTCTCATCTCGGGACCGTTCTTGTTGGTTTAACACCCCTTATGATGTGCTTATTATTTATCACTTGGGCTGGAGTGCAAACCAACTTTGCTTCCAACCTCGTCACCACGACAATGGTCACAACCATTTTAACAACGGTTGCTGCTACTCAAATGACACAGAACTTTAACGTCGGTGTGGTCGCGTGCTTAATTGGTTTTATTGCCTCCATCGCATTAATGACCCCGCCAGCCATGCCATATGTCGCCCTATCTATCGGTTCTAATTGGACCTCTTCCCGCGACTGCCTTAAATATGGAGGATGGATTCTCGTCATTAGCATTTTAATCGCTACATTTATAGGCTATCCATTAGGCCATTATCTGATTCCTCTTCCATAGAAATAGAAAGGATGATTCAAATGTTAGAACAACAACGTCAGCAAATTGATCAAATCGACCGTGAACTCGTCCGACTTTTTGAAGCGCGCATGCATGTCGTTGAAGAAGTTGCTCAAATAAAATTAAAACATCAACTGCCGATTTTAGATGCTCAACGCGAAAAACAAGTCATTATGAAAGTGCAAGGATACCTTGCCAATTCAGAATTTGAAGATGCACTGGCTGATTTTTATACAGAGCTTATGCGCATTTCGCGCCAACACCAACAACAGTGGATCGATCAAAATTAAGTTTATAGAATCTCTACGCTAAAAAGACAGCGCTATGGCTGTCTTTTCTCTCTTCTAATCTAAATCTGCTTTTCGAATCATATCATGTGGTTTAAGTGGGTGTTTTACCCGAATTTTAAAGATGTCCATTGGATTTGGTGCTTCCGTAACAAGCACACCCTCTTCATCCCATATCTCATCAATCACATCATATTGATGACGTAAGCCAGGTCCGTAAAATTCAACTTCGTCCCCTTTTTCAAACTTATAACGTTGTTGGACGGTCGCAATTTGTGTGGCTTCATCATAATCTAGAACTTCTGCTACAAATCGATATTGACGTATTTCACGGGGTTGTCCAAAAATTTGTTCCTTCTCTGTCGGTTGACCGTAGAAGAAACCTGTCGCTAACTCACGGTGAGCGGTCTTCCATAATTCATCCACCCACTCTTGCTTGAGCTCGTAATTCTCTGGGTCTTCTAAGTAAGAATCGATTGCTTTACGATAAACGTTGCAAACCGTAGAGACATAGTGAATCGACTTCATGCGACCTTCAATTTTTAATGAGTCTACCCCCGAATTTACAATATCCGGAATGTGCTCAATCATCGATAGGTCAACCGCACTCATTGCAAAGGCTGACTCTAACTCTTCATGCTCACTCTCTACGGTTAAGCGTTCATCTAACGTAATCATATCGGACAGCCCATATTTCCAGCGGCAAGATTGACAACAGCCACCACGGTTCGCATCACGATGTGCCATATGGTTTGATAAAGTACAACGACCTGAATAAGAAATACACATCGCACCATGAATAAAGACTTCGATTTCTACATCGGTATTAGCTCGAATTTCTTCAATTTCTTGCATTGAAACTTCACGACCTAATACACAGCGAGTTAATCCTGCATCTTGCCAGAAGTTCAATGTTTCATAGTTTACCGCAGATTGTTGTGTAGAAAGATGCATCTCTAAACCAGGCGCTTCAGTTGCGCAAATGTGCATTAAGGCAGGGTCTGATATAATAACCGCATCAATCCCAATATCTCGAATTGTCCGGAAAAATTCTCCCGCTCCTTTTTCGTCCCCCATATGGGTGACCATATTAGTCGCACAATAGACTTTAGCACCTCGGGCGTGTGCGAATTCTACTCCTTCACGCATCTGATCGTAGTCAAAGTTACGTGCACGGCTTCTTAAGCCATACGCAGGAGCACCAATATAGACCGCATCGGCTCCATAATGAATCGCGATTTTTAATTTTTCTAAGCTACCTGCAGGCGCTAATAATTCTGGACGTTTTAACCCATTCTCCATCGCAGGTCTTGGTTGTTTTACTATTTCTGTCATCATTTACTCCTTATTATTTAACAGTTCCTGGTTCATGTAAGAAGAATCCAGTATCTAAATCTCGATAAGCCGGTTGAAATTGATGCAATTGTTCATCAAGAGCTTGCATCACTTCTTCGTTCCACTGATTACTTTCAATCCGTCGTTTTGCCTCTAAATATACACTGATAATGCGATTATAATGTTCCTTAGGGCATAAAATACCATCTAAAAACCAGTGATTCACGCCACATTCTACCAAATCATTTAAGTAAGGTAGTAGATCTAAGTCATTATCTGCAAAAATATGGGTACCATGCGAATCTTCAAAGATTGCATAATGCGAGTCCGGATTATTTGGGGTCGATAACGCTAAGTGTCGATCTTCAAATCGACTGGGTTCCGCTTGAATATAGTTAAAATAATTCTCCAATAATTGACGGCGGCTATGATGAATACACGTCGCTCCATATACTTGATAGTACAATGGAATTACCGCTTCTTTTGCCATCTCAACTAATTCATAATAAGGAACTTCTCTAGCTACAAACGAAGCTACCGCACCATATCGACTCCAAAAATTCACTTGCCCCGCACTAGCAACTAAGGTTGCCGCATCATAAATATAAGGCATCGAACAATCCGGCTCTTTTAAGATTTGAATCAGACCGGTATCACCAACTAATAATTTATCCGCGCCTAACGCTTTAATCCGTCTTAAAAAAGGACGTGCCTGCTCTATCTTATCATTATGCAAGATGGCATTGGCTGCCACAATTACTTCGACATTATGTTGATGCGCATAGTCAATCATCTCCGCCATCGCTTCTTCCGAAAAATGTCCTGGAATGCGCAAACCGAAAACAGCTTCTCCAATCAGTAATTGATCAACGCCAAGGTCGACCAATTCGCGTCCTTGCTCTAAGGATTCTGCTGTTGCTAGAACTTTTATCATATTTATTTCCTCTTTCATTATGCACACTTCATTTAGTACGTAATAATTCGCATGTCATATCATATCATAGCGACTCTATTTGTAAAAGTCATCTTACTTTAATTTCTCAATCGACAGACGATTAAAGCGATTACTTGAAATAATTATGTTATAATAAAATCATTAAAAAGCAAAGGAGTTTTGGGATGAAATTTTTCTTAGACACAGCAAATATCGAAGAGATTAAACGCATCAACGCACTCGGCTTAGTCGATGGAGTCACCACTAACCCTACGTTGATTGCTAAGGAGAACTTACCATTCAAAGAAGTGATCGTAGACATCTGTCGTGAAGTTAAAGGTCCTGTCAGCGCAGAAGTTGTCGGGTTAACTTACGAAGAGATGGTTAATGAAGCTCGCGAAGTCGCGGCTTGGGCTGATAATGTTGTCGTTAAAATTCCGATGACCGAAGCAGGTCTAAAAGCCGTCCATACACTTTCACAAGAAGGTATTAAGACCAATGTAACCTTAATCTTCACCGTCGCCCAAGGACTGATGGCAGCAAAAGCTGGTGCTACTTATATTAGTCCATTTTTAGGTCGCCTTGATGATATTGGTGCAGACGGTCTCCAACTCGTTGCAGATTTAAAAGAAGTGATGGATATTTATGGCTTCTCAACCGAAATTATTGCAGCAAGTATCCGCCACTTACCTCACTTAGAAGGTTCCGCTTTAGCAGGTGCTGATATTGCGACTGTACCTGGATCCATTTTCCCTAAATTATGGTCTCACCCATTAACCGATCGCGGGATTGATTCATTCTTAGCAGACTGGGAAAAATACCAATCCGAACAAAAATAAATAATAATCTTTAACACAAAAGACTGCCATTATGAGGTGTCCCTCAATAATGGCAGTCTTTATTAACAATTATGCGCGTTTTTGGTACGATCCGTCAGTTGTATTAATAATTAATTTTTCGCCAACTTCAATAAAGTCTGGAACGTTAACCACTAATCCCGTTTCCATTGTCGCAGGTTTTCCTGATCCTGTTACCGTCGCACCTTTAATTGACGGTTGTGTTTCAGTTACCGTTAGAACTACTGTTTGTGGTAAAGATACCCCAATCACTTCTGAGCCGTAAAATTGGATGCTAGTTTGTTCATTTTCCAATAAGTATTTTAACTCATCTTCGATCGTATTCATTGGAATTTCATATTGTTCAAATGTTTCCATATCCATAAAGACCGCATTATTGTCTGCGTTATATAGATATTGAACATCTTTATCTTCTAAATAAGCACGCTCAAATTTTTCATCTGGGCGGAAAGTCGTCTCAACCGTTGATCCCGCTCTAACATCACGTAATTTCATACGCATTACGGTATTTCCTTTACCTGGTTTGTGGTGACTTGCTTCCAATACTTTAATTAATTTACCATCAACAATAATGGTCATTCCCGCTTTTAAATCTACTGCAGAAATCATCTTCTCATCTCCTTTTTGAATCAAATCCGTTCACATTATAGCATAATTCAGTCTACTTACGCTATGAAACTTTTTATTCTACCGGCATCATTACTGCCAATGCATTCAAGCCAAATTGTGGTGAATCTCTCCGGCAAGAATGAAGTGATGGTGTCGTGTAGGTTGATTGGCTCGCAACTTCAATTTGCTCTTGCGAGAAGCCTAATTCCGTCAAAATCGATTGATTCGCATCGATCATACTGAGCCGATAACGTCCTTCATCATCCGGAACGATAAAAGTGTCACGTTCTGAAAAAACATCAAATGCTTCATAGACTTCACGACCAACTTGGTAATTCGCTTGATCAATTGAAGGTCCAATATAGGCAATCATATCTTTCAACTGACATCCAAATTCATTCACCATCTGGTCATATGCTTGCTGGGCAATTCGTTGTACCGTCCCTCGCCAACCTGAATGAACAATGGACAATACTTTGCGCTGCGTATCATATAACACTACCGGTGTACAGTCGGCAAATTTTACCAGTAAGGCAATGCCAGGTCGGTCCGTGATCAATCCATCGGCATCTCCTGCCAATCTTCCCCAAGGCATTTGCTCCCCATTATTGCCATCGCAATAGATGACCCGATTTCCGTGAACTTGCCGTGCGGTATAAAGCGCCTGCGGGGTTGATTCAAGTTGCTTTTCAATCCATTGATAAGATGGGATAAGCTGGTCCCCTGCCGTCTCAGCCTTAAAGTTCGCTTCGCCTCGACCTGCCAAATAATGACTAATGCCATTGGCTGTTAATAACTTCGACTTCACTTTATTCTCCTTTAAAGACAACACCATTTTTTCGAAGACACTTGATCGTCCCCTCAGCAATTCCAGGCTGACTCACTAATTCCTCTACGGTCACATTCCGGTAGGACTCAACGGTTGTCAGTCCCATTTCCGTTAGCTTAGAATGAGCTCGTCCTCGGACCCCTTTAAGTGGCGAATCAACTTCTGTCTTAGAGGAATTATTTTTCGCTTGAGTTTTCACTGAAGTATTTGCCGATGCTTTTTTGGACACTGCTTTTATTTTAGGCTTTGCTTTTGATTTGTTTTTTGTCTTACTCTTTGGAAAAGCTACAATCGTTGCCTTTTCCTGTTTCGCCGTATTGCCTTGTCTTTCTTCACGGATTAGCGACGCATCGATTAATTGGGCTACTTCATCCCATGGTTTCATATGAACGAAATATTCAAACAATCTTTCCAACTCTTGATCTGTCACTCTAAACTGTTGTATGAACCCTTCAATAATTTGATCGAATGCAACATACGGTCCGCGATGATTTCGCAAAAACATTAAAAATTTGTGAATTACATCTGGTTTTATATTACCCATATGCTCCCTCCTCTGATACACTAAGTATACCGATTATTTTGTGATTTGAATAGTAGATTGGAGATATTCTTAATGGATTCATGGATGAAACGATTAAAATCATATCAACCTCAGCCCCTAGGCGTCCAGCGCATCTATGCGATTTTAATGCCGCTCGTCCAAATTCAGGACGAATGGCACCTTCTTTTTGAAATACGCAGCGCAACCATCTCCCAACCTGGGGAGACCTCATTCCCTGGCGGACGCGTTGACAACGATGAAACTCCAGGGCAAGCCGCAATTCGCGAGACTTGCGAAGAGCTGCTAATCGAGCCTGAAACCATCAAAATCCTTGGGGAATTGGATTCAATCATCGATTTTGGAAGATGGATTCACTGCTTTGTCGGTGTATTAACCGAATTTGATATCGAAAATTTTACAGCAAATTCAGAAGTGGAACGAATCTTTACCGTACCCATCGAATTCTTTAAAACCCATCCCCCTGAAATACACGCTTTAACAAGAACTTACGACGTCAAACGTGATCGCTTTCCATTCGACCTTATCCCCGAAGGACAGCGTTATCCTTTTGATGCATTGAGTGATTATCCGATCCTATTTTATTCGCTACCCGATGAACGTCTGTGGGGAATCACCGCAACGTTTGTTAATCGTTTGATTCAATTTATTTACGAAAATTAATTATATTAAAGGAGATTAAATCTCATGAAAATGGCCATCGTTGGCGCTGGATTAAGCGGTGCGACATTAGTCAATGAATTCGTCCACCATCCAACTATCAATAAACTACAAATAGATGTTTGTGAACCCCGTAACTTACTATGTGTGGGACAAGCCTATCAACCTGATACTGACGAAGCAATTCTTAACTTACATGCCCAAGACGTATCTGTTAAACCCGGTGATCCTTCCGATACGCTCAAATGGTTAGACGAACATTACCCAAGTTACGCTGATCCCCATGCTTTTTTACCTCGGTCGATTTATGGTGAATATTTAATTGATCGCTTGGGAGGGGCTTTTGAACACCCTCACGTCCACGTAATTCAGCGTGGTATTAAAGATTTGAAAATCGATAGCGCCAAATATTATCTTCAGTCTGATAATGAGCTCTGGAGTGATGCTTATGACGCTGTATTCTTAAGTATCGGACATCCTCCATATGCCGATTATTATGATTTAGCTGGGCAACCAAAC
Organism: Falseniella ignava; assembly: GCF_002847645.1. Classification (NCBI taxonomy): domain Bacteria; kingdom Bacillati; phylum Bacillota; class Bacilli; order Lactobacillales; family Aerococcaceae; genus Falseniella; species Falseniella ignava. The sequence continues at coordinate 34,809 of NZ_PKHE01000001.1, read as the reverse complement.
TTTATTCAAAATCCATTTCCGATTCAGGAAAAGCTCCAACATATTCACCCAACCCAGCGTGTTGGAATTATCGGTACGTCGCTTTCGGCAATGGACGCTTTAAAGTTTCTCGTTCATCACATCCAATTCGATGAACCCATTCAATTACTCAGCCACATTGATACCCCCTTTAACTCTGTAAAAAAATCAAGAGATTTAGGAAAGATTTATAGTGCCATTAATCATAACTGGATTGATTCACAAGTTAAGAAATGGGGCCACTTACCGCTTAATCAATTCATCAAAACCCTAAAAAGTGATTTAAAAGAAAATCAAATTGATCTCGAGCAACTCAAAATATCCGAGTCAATGGGGTCTCTTAAATCCGTTGAAGCTGCGCTTAAGCATGATGAACCAGAAATCAACAAATTACAATCCTATATTGTTTATTTAAACCAATTTTTCCCTGATCTCTATCAAGCTCTGACACCAAGCGACCGAGACCGCTATGAACAAGATTACGCACCGAAATTTAATCGCTATCTCAGTCAAATTCCAGCTGAATCTTTTGATGTATTTTTTAAAGCGTACCATCAAGGCCAAGTTGATCTTGTCTCTAATATTCAGTCCATTGATATTCAAGATGATGAAAGCTTTCTCGTTACAACGCAAGAAAATAAACAAATTGCAGTAGATCTATTAATTAATACTGCAGGATTTGAATTCGATGTGACTCGAGCCGCCCACCATGATCCTTTCGTCAAAAATCTTTATGATCGCGAAATCATTACCCCTTACTACCGAGGTGGAATCCATGTCAGTTGGCCTAATTGTGAAGTTATCCGGCCGAGAAGTGGTCACCAACCAAATCTTTATCTATTAGGACATTGGATTTCAAAGATTCAATATGCCAATAATAATATTTTATTGATCCAACAAAAAGCGCGTGAATTGGCCCGAAACTTGATCAATCAACTATAAGTATTATTAAAAATACGTGCGGAAGATGCTTTATCGATACATCTCTCGCACGTATTTATATCTATAGATAATGTTGAATTTGTTGAAGCGCCTGACTGGCTTTTTGATGAAGAACAACATCTGCATAAGAGTCTAACGGCGTGGGTTCTAAATTGATAATAATCAAATGTTTGACCAGGCTAGGCAAATATGCCACCGGCATGACTTCTAAGGATGATCCGATAACAATCATCGTATCCGCACGTGCAACGGCAGTCATCGCTTGATCAAACGCTGTCGGCATTGAATCGCCAAATAAAACGACATTGGTTCGCAATATTCCGCCGCACTCAGGGCAGCGCGGAGGAATCTCTCCGCGTTGAATCCGTTGATCAAAAGTCATCGCACCTTCTGAATACCCGCAATCTTCACAATGATTCTTTGAGGCATCGCCGTGTACTTGCAATACCGATTGGCTTCCTGCTTTTTGATGCAAATCATCGATATTTTGCGTAATAATCTCCTGCAAATAACCTCTTTGTTGCCAATCTACTAATATTTGATGTGACACGTTCGGTTCTTTATCGAGCACATCTTGAATAATGGTATAGCCCTCTCGATAATATCGTTCAGGATTTTGATACAAAATACTCACAGATAAAGCTTCCTGCGGCAGGATCGTTTGATAATACCCTCCGGTCCCTCTAAAATCTGGAATTCCCGATTCGGTCGATATCCCTGCGCCTGTCAAAGCGACCAAATGCTTGGCATCCTTAATTAATTGAGCTGCTTTTTGATAATGATCCACGTTTTAACCTCTCCTTTACGAATATTATTCCCCCAATGAATCTCTGCTCTAAGTGTAGCGTTGATACATAAAAAAAGCTACTCCCCGAAGAGAGTAGCTTTCACCTTGGAAATATTCCAGTGGCATATCAAAATGATTATTCTGCGTTTTCGTCTTTGAAGCCGTATTTCTTGTTGAAACGGTCCACACGACCATCGGCTTGCGTGAATTTCTGACGTCCAGTGTAGAATGGATGAGAGTCTGATGAAATTTCAACACGAATTAATGGATACGTATTGCCATCTTCCCATTCAACTGTCTCGTTAGAAGTTCTTGTAGAACCAGATAGAAATTCATAACCTGTCGTAGTATCACGGAATACGACTGGATGGTATTCTGGATGGATATCTTTCTTCATTCTATTACTTCCTTTCTGCCGTGATCTATAGGCTAGACCACAGTTATTCGTACCTATATTGTGTAACATACGAATTGTAACACATACCATTATAGAACTCAATCAGAATTCGATTTAAAATCGATTAAATTTCGTAATATTCTCGAATATAATCTAAACGAGCTTGTCCTAAGGAAGTTAATTGATAAATTTTCCGGTCTGCATCAACATAAATTAAATCCGCTTTAAATAACTCTTTCAAAGTCGTGTTAATGATATTTTGATTCCACTTAAAGTGTTCTGACAGCGTATCGACTGCCAATTCTTCTTGTTCTTGATTTTGCTGAGTATGACTTTGAATATGTAATAAAATCAAATCTTGCTTCAATTGATGTTTACGACGTCTTTGAATAATTAGCGAAGTAATTAAGCCTTGACGATGGAATAAAAATACTAGGATAAATGTTAAGCCTGTAATGACGGAAGCCATCCCCCCAATCGATACATTCAGAACAATGCCGATAATATAACCCAAAGTGGCATTCCAAAAAGCGTAACAAGCCGATAACGTGAGCATACCACTTAAGGTTTTGCTCGTTAAATAAGCTGTTGCTCCAGGCCCCACTAAAAAAGCAACCACTAAAATCGCCCCTACAGCATCGAAGGATACGACCGTCGTAATTGAGACCAATGTCATCAATAAGTAAAAGAGCACGGTCATATTATAACCTGCCATGTAACCAAAATCACGGTCAAAGGTAGTAACTTTTAATTCTTTAAAGCATAGCGTAATAAATAAAAGGTTAACCCCGAATAAAACAACCATCTCAACCACCGCGCGTGGTAAATCCCACCCGAATAATTCGATTCGAGCAAATGGAGCGAATAATACTTCCCCAGTTAACACCACATCCATATCCAAATGAACATTGCTAGCAAAGCGTGTAATTAAAATGACTGCTAGCGCAAAGAAAAATGGGTAAACAATTCCAACCGCATCATCATTTTCTACCAGACCCGTTTGAGTCAATCCTTCAGTCGCCCAAACCGTTAAAATACCAAAAGTTGCTGCACCAATAATCAGCAAAGGCGAGTCTAAATTTCCTGCTAAAAAGAAACCTAAGACAATCCCAAGCAAAACAGAATGTGAAATGGCATCGGCAATCATTGATAATTTACGTAGTACCAAAAAGGCGCCAATCAAAGCACAGGTCACCGCAGTTAAAATTAACAAGACATAAGATTCAAATGACGTTATAAATAACTTTAATATTTCATCCCATACTAACACTTTGATGACCTCCTTTGTCGCCAACGATGGATGACACCACGCCGTCCGATGACTAGAGAGATTAGGGCTAAGGTTGTCATTACGACAATAATGGTGGGGCCTGTACTAAATCCGAGATGGACAGTTGAAATATAAGTTCCAATCACTGCCGAGATACCTCCAACACCTGCAGCAATAAAACAGACTTTATGATATTGATTACTCCATTGTAAGGCTGTAACCGCTGGAACGATTAACAATGAAGCAATAAGGATTGTTCCGACTAATTTAAGACCTACCCCAATGATAAACATTGTCATTAAGACGAGTAAGGTATACATTGTTTTTGCATGAAATCCTGTAGCTTGACTATACCCTTCATCAAAAATAAAAATTTTAAATTCTTTAAAGAACAGAGCGAAAATGGATAATGAAATAATCGAAACAATCAATATCAAACGGACATCTTGTTCCATAATATACGCTGCTTGACCAAAGATATAATTATTTAATCCTGCTTGCGATTGTTGTGAATAAATGGGGTGTCCTTGAATCCAAGTTTTTAATACCATCCCCATCCCAAAGAACATCGATAACACAATGGCTAGAATCGCATCTAACTCAACTTTTGAATAATGATTGATTAACTGAATTAAGCCAAAAGCTAACGTCCCAGTAAATAGAGCTCCCAATAATAAATAAGTTGGATTTTTTGTTAACGTCAGCATAAAAGCAATAATAATCCCTGGATAAGCCGCATGCCCTATCGCATCTCCAATCAGCGATTGTCCTTTTAACACACTTATCGTCCCAATCACACCTGCAGAACTAGCGAGAAGGAAGGTCCCTACCGCAATTAATATGAAGGAATAGCTGGTTAAGATTTGCCAATCGAGCATGGTGATTCCTCCTCCGGAAGTATCGTCTGTAAGGATAACATCTGGGCCTGTTCAAGATTTTGTTTTGTAAAGACTTGGTCAAGCGGACCTGCAGCAATTAATTCTTTATTCAAGATCACTAAATAATCAAAATAGCTCGATAATGTGTTCAAATCATGGTGAACAACAATCGATGTTTTTCCTTCAGATTGAGAACGTTCAAGAAAATCAATAATAATTGCTTCCGTTCGCTTATCCACTCCAGCAAGCGGCTCGTCCATCATATAAATATCTGCTTGTTGAGCGATAGCTCTTGCAATAAACGTACGTTGGCGTTGACCGCCTGATAATTGTGAAATTTGACGGTGGCGCAATTCGTATAAACCGATCTCTTCTAATGCCGCATCAGCAATCTCTCGATCGAGCTTCGTAGGGCGTTTAAGCCATCCTAAGTGGACATAACGGCCCATTAAAACCACATCTTCAACGGTTGTCGGAAAATTCCAATTCACCGAAGAAGTTTGCGGAATATAGGCGATTTCTTTCAGTAAATCTTTCGCTTTTTTACCTTGAATCAAGACTTCACCTGCTAAAAGGGACTCTAAGCCTAGAATCCCTTTCAGTAGAGTGGATTTACCCGCGCCATTGGGACCAATGATCGCCGTTCGCGATCCTTGTGGAATATCTAAGTCCACATCCCAGATGACCGGTTTGTCATGATAAGCCATTGTCAAATCGCGAACTTGAATCAATGGTTGACTCATCATCAACACTCCTTTATTTAATTATTTTAAGTGACTTGTAATTAAATCAATATTATGTCGATACATTGTTAAGTATGTATCTCCAGGTTGTCCTTCCGGTGCCAGAGAGTCTGAGAATAATTCTTGACCTTCACCGTGAACGACTTCCACATCAAACCCTTTTGCTTTGCAAGCTTCTTTTAATTTTTCCATTCGAGCAGGGTCTGTCGTAGATTCTGCAAAAATTGCTTTAATCTTGTTCTCGACAATCGCATTAACCGTTTCATCAATATCGGCATTCGCCACCTCTGTATCCGTTGATACACCTTGTGGTGCAATTACAGGAATTGCATAGCGTCTTGATAAGTAATTAAATGCATCATGCGGAGTGACTAAAAAACGATTTTCTTCTGGAATTGCTTGGAATTGTTCTTGCGCGTACTGGTCGAGTTCATCGAGTTCTGCTAAATAAGCTTCTTTATTCGCTTCAATGCTATCTTTCGCTTCTGGAACTAATTCAGATAATTTTGCCGCCGCATTATTAACTGCTTCTTTGTACAAATCGATATCAAACCAGAAGTGAGGGTCAATGACTATCTCACCGTCCTGTTCCATCCGACCAACCTGATCTTCAGTAAAAGTCTCTGAAACTGCGTATCCTATTTCTTCTAAAACATCAATCATTCGACCTTCAAAGTGCAAACCGTGATATAATACCAAATCTGCTTCCTTTAACTTTACTAAATCTTGTGGCTTCGGCGTATAAACGTGCGGATCTTCTCCCGCCGGAATAATTAACTCATTATTCACTGCATCCCCAGCTAAAACATTCACCATATCATACAAAAACGAAGTAGTGGCGGTTACAGTTTTCTTCTCTTCAGCATGACCTACAAGACCAACTTGACCTAAACATAACATTCCTAAAACGAATGCAACAATTATTTTTTTAAATTTTGACATCTTTACATCTCCTTTAATATTTTCTAATTTAAGGCTACCCTAAAATAATTTTTAGGTCAACCTAAAATTGATACAGGATTAATTTTTCATGTTATACTAACCTTAAAGGAGGCGACCTATGACACCGAGTAAAGAAAACTACCTGAAGGCGATTTTTGAAATGGGTGGTGGCACACGGCATGTGTCAAATAAAGAAATTACCCAATTACTTAACATCTCTGGAGCTTCCGCAACGGAAATGAATATTCGCCTGGAACAGCAAGGATTACTCCACTATATTCCCTATAAAGGTGCTAAATTAACTCAGTCTGGATTAGATTTATCCATTGAATTAATTCGTAAACATCGAATTTGGGAAGTTTTTCTCGTCGACGTATTACATTATGATTGGTCTGAAGTACATGAAGAAGCCGATCGCCTCGAACACGCTTCGAGCGACCGACTGATTGAACGTCTCTATCAATTTTTAGGACAGCCAACGCAGGATCCTCATGGCGGGACCATTCCGGTGCTCGGCAGTGGTTGGACGAGCGATAATTATTTGCCATTATCATCCCTTGAAGAACCTGTTAAATTCGTGATTCGAGCATTTAATGACCAGCGTGAGGTGTTAGATTACGCTGATCGATTAGGCATCTCTCTCAATGGATCCTATCAATTTATTCAACAAGAGCCCATTGACCAAGCCTATCGTATTATTAATTCGCAAGGTGATGAGTTGATAATTAGTCTTGATTTAGCTCAATCAATCTATATTGAATTAAACTAATAATACCGTGGAGCCGAATTTTTCGGTCTTCCACGGTATTTATGTTAAGCCTTGTTTTCAAAGGGGGTTAAAGCTTCAATCAAACGATTGAGTGCTTCTTCTAAAGTTGCTCTCGGACAAGCGAGATTGATTCGCATCAATCCCTCACCCGCTTCTCCAAACCAAATTCCTGCATTCAATGCTACCCCAGCTTTTCGATAAATTAAATCTTCGAGCGTGGCCTCATCGAGCAGATAATTCGAGAAGTCTAAAATAGAAAGGTAGGTAGCTTGTAATTCTAGTATTTCAAGTGACGGCAGTGATTGAGCCAAACGCTCTTTCATATAATGATAATTATCATTGAGATAGACAATTAACGTGTCTAACCAGCTATCTCCATACTGATAAGCCGCTTCCACTCCAACAAAGCTGAGAGGATTACAGAGTCGAATTCCCATTTGTTCTAAGTGACGACTGAATTTTTGACGAATTCCTTCATCTGGAATGACCATCGCCGACCACTGTAATCCCGCAATATTAAATGATTTACTCGGAGCCATACAAGTAATAATTCGTTGATAATAGGCTTCGCCTAATTGTCCTATCGTTGTGAACTCATACCCTGGCATAATAATATCGTTATGGATTTCATCCACAATGACTTGAACATCATATTTGAAGCAAATATCAAACATCCGTTTCAATTCATCAGGTGTATAAATTCGACCTAATGGATTATGCGGTGAGCATAAAATAAATAAGCGAGTCAGTGGATCTTTGGCTAGCGTTTCGAAGTGTTCAAAATCGATTTGATATTGATCTCCCTGACGAATTAATGGGTTATTAGCTACTTGTCTTCCATTATTGATAATACTGTGATAGAAAGGTGGATAGACGGGTTGTTGGATTAGTACTTGGTCCCCGGGTTGGGTAAAAACTTGAATCGCATTATTTAAACCTACGACGACCCCTGGTGTATTTACAATCCATTCGGATTTGATTGTCCAATGGTGACGGCGTTCGACCCAACTTGCAAAAGCTTGATTTGCTTGTTCCCCCATTGAGTATCCATAAATTCCATGTTCTACTGCTTGTTTTAAATGGTTGATTACTTCGGGTGGTACTCGAAAATCCATGTCTGCTACCCATAGTGGTAGCGCTTCTTGATTACCAAACATCTCTTCTAAGGTCTGTGGATCCCACTTTTTACTTAAAGTGCCTCGCCGTTCCACAACTTCATCAAATTGATACATTTTTCGCTCCTTCTTTTGTATCGCTAGTTAAACAATTCTTCTAACAAATTATGTAAACTTCGTAATTCTTCTTCAGTAAAGGTAACTCCCTTACCCATTTTTGAATAATCTGAACTCCAGTCCCGAATATCATACTTTGCTTCGCGCCCATTCCAAGAAACGCGAGTTAATTCTTTAGACCAACCGTTCGGTTTTTCCGATAATACACCGACGTGCTCTTGAATTTCAAAACTAAATTCTGCCATCTCTTCTATCCTTTCAATGCTCTGAAGCTACATTGCCATATTGTCCGTTTACAAGTTCTAGTAATTGGTCTGGTTTCATCCCAACTGAAAATTTAACTCTTCCACCACTAAAAATTATTTTATCAAGTGTCTTCGCCGAATCATCAAGAATTGTCACGAAGTGTTTTTTCATCCCGATTGGCGAGCACCCTCCGTGCACATAGCCAGTTAAAGGTAATAATTCTTTCTCTTTAATCATATGGATACTCTTCTCACCCACGACTTGGGCTGCTTTCTTGAGATCCAACTCACAATCGAGTGGAATTACAAAGACATAGTGTTCCTTTGACTTCCCAACGGTTACCAACGTTTTATAGATTGGGGCATCGGAGATAGAAGGAGTATCACCTTCAAATTGATATGCATCATAGTCCAGACGTTGTTGATCTAATATTCGCATTACATTTGTTTTATCTTTTTTTGCCATTTTATTCATCACCTAATACGAACGCAACTCAAATTGATCGATATCTTCTTGAGTTAACCCTCTCAATGTCGCTAACATGAGTTGACGTGCATCCTCAAAATCTTGATAACAAATATAGCTTGCATGACTGTGAACATATCTTGCAGGCACACTGATCACACCACATGGAATACCCTGTTGCGCTAAATGAATCGAACCAGCATTCGTACCGCCACCTTCCCTTACAGCATGTTGAAGCGAGATGTTCTTTGCCTCAGCTGCGGATTGCAGCCATTGAATAATTCGTGAATTTGATATATAGCTTACATCGCGGTGACGTATTTGCGGTCCAAAACCTAATTTTCCTTGTTCGAGTGCATCGCTCGATGTAAAGTCATCACTTGGGCAACCTTCAAATACAAAAGCCATTTGTGGCTTGACCCGTTGTGCTGTCACTTGAGCACCACGAAGTCCAACTTCTTCCTGAGTAGAGAATGCAGCCACTAGATTATACGGTAGCTGATCTAATTCATCCGCCAGCTCATTCATAATCGCTACCGACAATGCAACGCCAATCCGATCGTCAAAAGCTTTGCCTAAAACAAAGCCTGTTTCACTTTTTACTTCCGCTTGCGTGGCTGGAACGATTGGCTGTCCTACTTCAATTCCATAGACTTCAATGGCTTCTTCGCGTGATCTTACGCCCACATCAATTTTCAAGTCTTGAAGTTCTATCTTGCGTTCACGTTCAGCTGGGGTTAGGAAGTGAATGGGTTTGGAAGTACAAATACCTCGAATATATTCTCCCCAACGATTACGGACAAAGTACGTCTGTCCGGCAATATGTTCATTCATCCACCCTCCCAATGTCTGGAGCGTAATTAAGCCGTGCGCATCAATGCCTTTAACCATTAAGGCTACTTCATCTAAGTGCGCATCTAACATCACAGTTGGTTTACTTGAATCGATAGACTGGAGATTAAAGTAAGTGTTATGCATGGAATCTACCTGCATCGAGTAAGAACCCCTAAATTGTTGCAACACTTCAACAACTTCCTCTTCGAATCCAGGAGCTCCTTTCGCGTTCGATAGTGCCGTAATTAAGTCAATATATTTCATCGCCTGCCTCACTTTCTATATATCTAATTATAGAAGAAACACCCTTTATCGCCAAGCGCTTCCAAGAATATTTCATGATACTTCTATAGATCAAAAAAGACGACGGTACCGTCGCCTTATTATTTCATTTGAGTTAGTTGATTCATTTGTGCAAAGAAATCTTCATTATTCGCTGTATTCCGCAACATATTAACAAATTGATCGGTATAATCTAGCGAATCACCGGTCATCATTCGACGGAAATTCCAAATCGATTCTAGCTGTTCCGGCATCATTAATAGTTCTTCTTTTCGCGTACCTGAACGTTGAATATCAATCGCAGGGAAAATACGTCGCTGCGCTAACTGACGTGACAGGTGCAACTCCATATTCCCGGTCCCTTTAAATTCTTCATAAATGATATCGTCCATCCGGCTTCCCGTATCAACTAAAGCAGTCGCTAAAATAGTCAGTGAGCCACCGTCTTCAATATTGCGAGCCGCTCCAAAGAAGCGTTTTGGGAAATAAAACGAAGCCGGGTCTAAACCACCACTTAATGTTCGCCCACTCGGTTTGACTACTAAGTTGTATGCTCGAGCTAAGCGAGTAATACTATCCATTAGAATTACAACATCTCGTCCATCTTCTACCAGTCGCATTGCCCGATCTAAAACGAGTTCCGCAATTCGAATATGATTTTCAGGTTTTTGGTCAAAGGTTGACGAAATAACTTCGCCTCTTACTGAACGTTCAATATCGGTCACTTCTTCGGGACGTTCGTCGATTAAAAGTACTAATAACTCGACATCCGAGTAATTGGCCGCAATTCCATTCGCGATTTCTTTTAAAGTCGATGTCTTACCGGCCTTCGGTGGCGATACAATCAACCCACGTTGTCCAAATCCAACGGGTGATACAATATCAATCATCCGATTGGTTAACGCATTGGCTTGATACTCTAATTTAATTTGCTCATCAGGATACAGTGGTGTCAGGCTCGGGAAGTGATCTCGTTCCTTCGCTAATTCTGGATCTTTCCCATTAACCGTTGAGACTTGCATTAAGCCATAATAACGTTCGTTTGATTTGGCAGGACGAGCTGGCCCTGCCACTTTATCACCATTTCTCAAATCAAAACGACGAATTTGAGAGTTAGAAATATAAATATCTTCTTGACTTGGTGAATAGTTAATCGGACGTAGAAAACCGAAATTATCACCAGGGATAATATCTAGGACTCCTTCAACATTGAAAAAGCCTTGTTTTTCTTCTTGCGTACGCATTACTGCGAGTGCTAATTCTTTTTTATTTAATTCACTATAATTAGGAATTTCCAACTCTTTCGCATAATTATAGAGTTCTTTCACTTCTTTATTGAGTAACGTTTCTAAGGAGAATTCATCGCTCATTGATTGCCTCTTTCTAATACGTTCATTCCAATTATTCGTCCTCTTCAATCATCTCAATATCCGCGCCGATTGCTTTCAATTTATCAACAATATGCGCATAGCCTCTTAAAATATGGTCAACTCCAGTAATCACCGTCTCTCCCTCAGCCATGAGACCTGCGATGACAAGACAAGCTCCTGCTCGTAAGTCACTTGCAACAACCGGAGCTCCGGTCAGCTTGCAAGGGCCTTTTAGGCGAATAATATCGCCATCGACACGAATATCTGCTCCCATTCGATTTAGTTCTGGAATATGCTTCACGCGTTGTGGGTAAATTGTATCCATAATGGTCCCTTCTCCGCGCGTCTTCAGCAATAATGCAGTTAAAGGTTGTTGTAAATCAGTTGCAAAACCAGGATATGGTAAGGTCTTAATGTTAACCATATTGAGTTCATCTGTGCGCTCGATATCGATGGTGTCTTCACCAATTGTCATTCGTGCGCCCATCTCATCTAATTTCGCAATAAAACTTTCAATATGTTCATAAATCACGTTATTAATCCGGACTTTCTCTCCCATGGCTACTGCTAAGGAAATATACGTCCCGGCTTCGATACGGTCAGGGATAATCGTATGATTGGTACCTGTTAATTCTTTCACACCTTCAATCCGGATTACGTTGGTTCCAGCACCACGAATGTTGGCTCCCATTTTATTCAGTAATGTGACAACATCAATAATTTCAGGTTCTCTTGCCGCATTCTCGATGATAGTCTTACCTTCTGCTTTGACAGCAGCTAAAATAGCATTAATCGTCGCTCCAACAGACACGACGTCCATATAAATTCGGTTGCCTTTTAGTCCATTTGGCGATGTCAAGGTAATGACACCGTACTGATCATCAACTTGTGCGCCTAAAGAGCGAAAAGCTTTCAAATGTTGGTCAATCGGGCGAGGCCCAATCACACAACCTCCAGGTAATCCAATGACTCCTTCGCCGAATTTAGATAAAAGTGACCCCATAAAGTAATATGACGCTCTTAAACTTTGAATTTTACCTGTTGGCATCGGAATGGATTGAATTTCTGTCGGGTCGATTCGTAATACGTTATCTTTGAATTCTGTTTTAACGTGAAAATCATTCAATATTTCAATCAATGAGTGCACGTCTTGAATATCTGGTACACCCTCTAAGACAACTTCAGAATCAGCCAAAATAGCTGCTGGAATTAAAGCCACAGTACTATTTTTGGCACCGTTAATTGTAATTTCTCCATTCAGTGGATTTCCACCGCGTATAATCAACTTTTTCATAGTTTACTCCCTTAGTTTAAAAATCTTGATGTATCGACGTGCGCAATTCTTCGTCAATATTACTTAAAATACCTATCTGTCTTGGATCATTCAATTGAGCTTGCTGACATAAATGATGCAACAGTTGGTGAATCTCTTCCGCTGTCATTAAGCTCCGGTGATAAATCCGCTCTGGCGACAAGTAAATGGCTTCGTGCGCAACGATATTACGTATATCTTTTTCAATTCGACGCAATGTTTGTGCAGGGGTTACAAAGGACGGATCCATTGTATCTTGCATCAATTTAATTAAATGGCTCGAAGACACATAATGGCCATAGTTAAAATAATCACCATAATAATTTTGCCATGTTTTGCGGATTACATTATCATCCGCTTCGATCTTTTCTTGGATCCAATGAAGCCCTTTATAAATCTGGCGCCCATCATCCGTTGGTTTAATAACAGGTTCCATATAATGACTCAACTCGGGAATGGCATGCCGTTCAATTAATAATGCAAAGAGATCTACCATAACTGGTGAGATTGCTCTGAAATAGTCTGTCCAAGCTTGACGCTCATAGAGTTGATTCATATGGTGAATATAGCTGTAGATTCTTAATTCTAATTGCGAAGGTGCTAGCAAGTAATTTCGTTCTAACACCACGGCTAATTCACGGATTGACTCTAAATCATTGGTGAGATATGCTTGCGCAAGTTGCGTTAAGGTGATTTGCTTTTGCCACTTCTTGGCATCTGCTTGGTGAAGGGTTTCTTGAAGGATTGAATACTGACGATGCTCAATCATATGCTCTGTTAATGCAGCAAATACGTGATGCTCACATTCTTTGTATTGTACTTCCATTTTGCGCTCCCCTCCATTTCATTCATATCGCTCATCGATTTTAACACATTTGGCTATAAATATAAAGTTGATATACCTATTCAATCATTGCTATAATAAAGCTCACTTATTAATACGATGTAATTTAAAAGAAAGGATCACTTAGATGAATTCATCGCACTTAACAGATCGCTCTCCAATCAGCGGTACTACCCTTAAAATTGTCGGAATGCTGTCAATGTTGATTGATCATGTGGGGGCTTTTTTATTGTTGCCATGGATCAATTTTCAATTGATGGGCATAACATCTGCGGGCGCTCAATCTGCTGCCACTTGGCAACAGATTTACTATGCTACGCGTGCTATTGGCCGGTTGGCCTTCCCTATTTTTTGCTTTCTAATTGTTCAAGGTGCTATTCATACCCGTGATATCCAACGTTACCTACTTCGTTTAGGGATATTTGCTTTATTATCTGAGATTCCCTTTGATCTTGCCAGATCGCAAGTGCCTTTTGATTTTTCTGCCCAAAATGTATACTTTACGCTCTTTCTAGGATTACTTACATTAGCTGGTATAAAACATTTTAAAGCCAACACACTAGTTCAAGTCGCCATTATTTCTTCCACTTGCGTACTCAGTTACTTTTTAAACACAGATTATGATATTTTTGGTGTTTTATTGATTGTTGTATTGTATCTTTTTAAAGCGGAACGTCTTTATCAAGTGCTAGCTGGAAGCTTCATTTACTTAGGCTATAATTTTTACGCTTTACCAAGCTTTATTTTGATTTACTTTTATAATGGACAGCGGGGTAAATTCAACTCAAAACTATTTTACTTATTTTACCCGATTCATTTAATCATTTTAGCAGGGTTGGCTCGCTACTTAATTTACCCATAACTTTTGTTGTTGTTCTCGTTTTGCTTGGTAATGTAAGTATAATAAATTAAAATCATTATTTGTTTTAGCATCCCATGGCTTATCTTTGCCGCAATAGTGCAAGAAGACCGTTTCTTGCATCACGCGCTGAGTAGTCATGGGATGTTCGCTAAATAGTTCATACACTTTTGGATAGCGAACGTCATAGTTATAAATTTCATCTGGAATTAAATGAATATGGGCTCCGTACAGACCATTTAAGACGTCTTGATCTGGTAAAAGTAATAGGCGCCGATTGGCCTTAATATAATCAAAAATCACCTGATCTGACACATTCTGCCGGCAAGCTTCCAAATTAATTAATAATACGCCTGTATTAATATATTCTTCAAGCTGAGGATTTTGTAGACGTAATCGATTAAATTTTTCCCTCGTCTCATTAATTAATCGCCCATGGCTCGCTCCCGCGTAATAGTTAGCTCCCATTTCTAAATCATACAATGAATCGAGCGCATTAATACATAATATATCAGCATCTAAATATAAGACTCGCTCTAAATGATGAGGTAAATAATCGTGCGCCAACAGTCGATAGTAGATTGTCTCATTCCAGTGTTTTAGGACCGGGGCATGTTGAAAGGCTTCCGCATCAATTAAAATAGGGTGGTACATCATCTGATAAGCTTCACACCATTGGCTGATCCGTTGATTTTGCGCTAAAGGTTGTTTTTGTAAAACAAAAATATCGAAATGTGGTTGTGGATTATTTATGCGAATAGAATATAATGTCGTCAGCATCGGTTCGACAAATCGTTCATCAATAGAAAATAATATATTCATCGGCTTCTCCTTCGTCTCTTTAAGTCTCATTATAACATGATTTACAGATAACGCTGGTAATGAAACCCACAAAAAAAGCTGTGACTTCCGTCACAGCTTTCTTGAATTTTATGCTTTACCTGTTGATCCAAACATATCCATTATTTCTTTGGTAATTTTAATAATCGCTTCTTTACCAGGCCCAATGATTTTACGTGGGTCATAGACTTTGTCATCGGTTGCTAATTTTTCACGAACCGCTTTCGTCCATTGTTGTTGCAATTCCGTGTTCACGTTAATTTTAGCATGACCACGTTCAATTGCTTTTTTAATTTGATGTTCTGGAATTCCAGATCCACCGTGTAATACTAGCGGTGTTTGAGTCGCTTCAGAAATAGCTAACATTTCATCAAAACCTAAAACAGGTTCTCCTTGGTAAGGTCCGTGAACAGAACCGAGTGCCGCTGCTAACGCATCCACTCCAGCCTCTTTTACCATACGTTCACATTCATGAAGGTCTGCATACTGGATACCACCAATTACGCCATCTTCTTCTCCACCAACCGTACCTACTTCTCCTTCGACCGATACGCCTTTAGGATGCGCGTAGTCAACAACTTCTTTCGTCATACGAATATTGTCTTCAATTGGATGATGAGATCCATCGAACATAACAGATGAATAACCTGCATCAATCATTGCTTTACATGTTTCAACACTTGAACCGTGGTCTAAGTGTAAAGCAACTGGAACCGTAATATCCATTGTTTCTAATAAAGCATTGACCATCGCTACAACAACTTCTGGCCCTCCCATATATTTTGTCGCTCCTTCAGAAGCTCCTAAAATAATTGGAGATTTATTTTCTTGCGCTGCTTGCAATACAGCTTGGGTCCATTCAAGGTTATTAATATTGAATTGACCAACCGCATAATGCTCCTCTTTTGCTTTATTTAACATTTCTGTCATACTGACTAATCGACTCATTTATAATCTCCTCTCAGATATTCTGATTCTATTATACCTTATTGTTTTCGATGACAACAGTATTTTTATGAAAACTTTTTGTTTTAATTTACATTGTGATTTTCGCTATGTTCAATACTTGCTTGGATTAATCCTGCAAAGAGTGGATTTGGTCGGTTTGGTCGTGAAGTGAATTCTGGATGTGCTTGTGTTGCAATAAAGAATGGATGATTTGGCAGCTCAATCACTTCAACTAATTTGCCATCTGGGCTCACACCGGAGAAGTGTAAGCCGTGTTTTTTTAACATTTCACGATATTCATTGTTAAATTCATAACGGTGACGGTGTCGTTCATTCATTTGGTCCGCATTACCATAAAGGCGTTTTGCTAATGAACCTTCTTCTAAGACCGCTGGATATAAACCTAAACGCAAGGTACCTCCCACTTGATCGACGTCCGTTTGATCGGTCATTAAATCGATAATACGGTATGGCGTATTCGGGTCGATTTCAACAGAATGCGCATCTGTCAAATTCGCAACATAACGCGCAAACTCTACGGCAGCGAGTTGCATCCCTAGACAAATTCCTAAAAACGGTACGTTATGCGTGCGTGCATAATTAATTGCTAAAATCTTACCATCGATACCACGTTTCCCAAATCCGCCAGGAACAACAATTCCATCAACATCTTGCAATGCTTCTTGAACATTTTTTTCATTAATTTGGTCAGACGCAACCCATTTAATATCGATATCTGCATCATATTGATAGCCCGCATGTTTCAATGCTTCAACGACTGAAAGATAAGCATCCGGTAACTCAATATATTTCCCTACAATCGCAATTTTAACGCTCTTAGATAGATTTAAAACACGTTGTTCCAATTCTTCCCAAGCGGTCATATCAGCCGGCGGAACATCAAAACCAAAATAATCAACTACAAATTGGTCCATCCCTTGCTCTTGAATGGATAAAGGAATCGTGTAAAGTGTTTCAACATCGCGAGATTCAAAGACTGCCTTATAGGGTACGTCGCAAAATAGCGCCAATTTTTCTTTTGTAGAAGAAGGGATTGGCTCTTCGGTTCGAACGACTAGCATATTAGGCTGAATACCGAGTGAACGAAGTTCTTTTACACTATGCTGGGTCGGTTTTGTTTTTAATTCACTCGATGCTTTCAAGTATGGGATTAATGTTGTATGAATATAGAGAACATTCTCAGGCCCAACATTTGCCCGCATTTGACGTAGCGCCTCTAAGAAAGGAAGACCTTCAATATCCCCTACGGTTCCTCCTACTTCCGTAATCACAATATCTGCATCCGTTGTTTCAGCCGCTCGCATGATTTTCTCTTTGATTTCATTCGTGACATGAGGGATTACTTGAACGGTACGACCATCGTAGGCACCTTGACGCTCTTTGCGTAAAATCGTGTCATAGACTTTACCAGCAGTCACGCTAGAGTATTGGTTTAAGTTAATATCAATAAACCGTTCATAGTGCCCTAGGTCTAAGTCGGTTTCAGCGCCATCTTCTGTCACATAGACTTCCCCATGTTGATAAGGACTCATCGTCCCTGGGTCGATATTTAAATACGGATCAAATTTTTGGATATTAATTTTTAATCCACGATTTTTTAAAAGTCTTCCAAGTGAGGCTGCGATAATTCCTTTTCCGATGGATGAAACGACGCCACCTGTTACAAATATATATTTAGTCATATTACTCCTCCTCATTAATTTGGCGATTAAGATCTGCTGACTGGTTGCTTCTTAAAATAAAAAAACTCCTCATCCAGCATGGGATAAGGAGGCTCAGTTTGTTTTGATTCGACTTCTCGCTATGAGAAGTGCCCAAGATAAATAATAATTGATTTTCACACGAGAGTCAACAGTGAGTTCTGCTCTATTCTGTCAACTATTCGTGATCCTCATCATATTCTTCGTCTTCATCTAAACTATCTTCATCTTCATCGTACTCTTCACCGATATCTCCGATCTCATCATCATAATCTTCGAGATCATCGTCCAGTTCATCGGGATCATCTTCAAAGTCATCAAGTTCACGATCATATTCGATATCGTCATCATCTTCATCTTCATCGCTATCTTCATCGAGATCATCATCTTCAAATTCTTCGTCGTAATGATCTGAATCTTCTGGGTCATCCGAATCATAGTCGACCACATCATCTCCGTAAACACTTCGTTTCGATTTACGACGGCGGCGTGGCGCGCTTTCCTCATCAGAGGTGGCTGTCTCTTCATCAATCTCATCAATTGCGAACCATAATCTTAATCCCCAACGGTTATCTCCAACAGAGATAAAACGACCATCAATATTTAAATCGGTATAAAAACGGGCCATAAAACGATTCAACTCATCATCATTTAATTCTAAATATTCTTGTAACTTCATTAAAAGGTCATTAAAGTGATGGATTTCTCCACTTTCTTCAAGAATAGCATAAGCAACTTCAATCCAAGACAATTCATTTTTTTGTTGACCTGCTAAGGTTTTTAATTCCATTATGGGCACTTCCTTCCTGACTTTATTATCTTACCGACTTAGTGATTAAATTGCAATTGAAATTGATATTCTCCCAAAGGTCCTTGGGGTACAGAGAGCTGATAAGCGATATCCAAGCTGACATAATCTGAAGATGCTTGATAAGCTAATTGATTGGTATGTACATCAAGTAACCACAATCCCTGGGGGGTCATATACGGTGTTTGCGTTGTTAATTGATGCTTGAATTGTAAGGTATATTCTGGCATTCGAATCTCCAAGTGATCTATTTGCGCATCGTTCGCCCATTTTAAACTCACATTACGTTGCATCGCATCTTGATATTCAATTTTTCGGTATGACTTCAATTCCGTATAGATTCCTTCACAAGACAATTCTTCGACTTCCCATTCATCGCAGTGACTATATCGAATTAATTGCTTTACTTTAACCTCTACGCTTTGACGCTTCATTCAATTTCTCCTCCTGTACACATTCCTATTATAATCAAATTTCTGCTATAATGAAACTATCGTTACAGATAACTTTATAAATCGATAACAATGAAGTTTAAGATTGGAGTTTTTATGACACAATTAAATGATTTTCTAGCAACTTTCCAATGGCAGACATTAAATGAAGCGAACAACCCAGATGATCAAGATGTAAACAGTGCCTTAGCTTATCAGGACGCTTTAGTACGCTATATCGTACAGCAAAATCAAACTCAGCATGACAAACCCTATGGCGTTCTCCACTTCTATTCAACAAAAATCGACAGCATCTACCTTGGAGCAAAAGATACCCGCGTTGAAAGATTCAATCAAGGAATCGCTTATTTAAAGGATAATGACTATCGAATTGCGGTTCGACCTCATGGTGGATTATGCGTCATTAGTGATCCTGGAATTTGTAATATCAGTTTCGTAGTGGATTCAGATTATTTCGCCTTATCAATTGATGAAGGCTATCAATTGATGGTCGATCTAATAGAAACACTACTCAACCCATACCATCTTCAAGTAGAAAGCTACGAGATTGTTGATTCCTATTGCCCAGGGAGCTATGACATTGTTGTAAATGGTTTAAAATTAGGGGGCATTGCCCAAAGACGTTTCAAATCAGGCGTGGCCATTGCGGCTTATCTAAGTATTGAAGGTAATCAAGAAGAACGTGGTCGATTAGTTCAAACTTTCTACCGGATTAGCGAGGCCGATCCGACCTATCCGCTTGTCAATCCAGCAAGTATGACGACACTCAGTCAATTGCTCGACCAACCCATTACGGTAGAGCAATTCGAGCAAATGATTATGACATATTTTGAGTCGCACACCGAAATTCAACCACTAAGCTATCAAGATTCTACCCTTGATTCAATCTATCAAGAGATGCTATTAAAGCAACACCAACGCAGTTCTAAATATCAGTTATAACACTATAAAGGAGCAGACGATGACTACATATCAAGCCCGATACGAGCAACAAATTTTACCTCGTGAAAAAGTTTTTCGCGACCCTGTTCATGGTTATATACATATTCGAGATAACTTAATTTTACAGTTAATTGATACGAAAGAGTTTCAACGTCTGCGCCGAATTCGCCAACTAGGTACTTCAGCTTATATCTTTCATGGTGCTGAGCACAGTCGCTTCAATCATTCGTTAGGCGTTTACGAAATCACACGCCGTATTATAAATAATTTCCAGCGGAATTATCCTTCGGTAGAGGCTGGAGATGGGCTATGGGATGACAACGAGCGCTTAGTGACACTTTGCGCCGCTTTATTGCACGATATTGGACACGGCCCGTTCTCGCATACTTTTGAGTCAATTTTTCAAACAAATCACGAAGCAGTGACACAACAAATTATCACCTCACCTGAAACCGAAGTGCACCAAGTGCTGCTTCAAATGGGAACTGATTTCCCGGATAAAGTCGCCAGTGTAATTAATAAAAGTTATCCGAACCGTCAAGTCGTTCACATTATTTCAAGTCAAATTGATGCTGACCGTATGGACTATTTAGTTCGAGATGCTTATTACTCTGGAGTAACTTATGGCAAATTCGATACAACACGTATCTTACGCGTCATCCGCCCTTACCAAGGCCAGATTGTCTTTGATTTTACTGGGATGCATGCGGTTGAAGATTATGTGATTAGCCGCTATCAAATGTATATGCAAGTATACTTTCACCCAGTTGCACGAGGTATGGAGGAAGTCTTAAAAAATCTCCTCGCTCGAGCCCGAGATTATTTCCAACAATATCCAAGTCGGATCGCCTCCTGCAGTGAATATTTGGCGCCATTTCTAGAAAATCATTGGACACTCGCGGACTATCTCAAGTTAGACGATTATGTATTAACAAGCTATATCTCAGCATGGATTGAGGAAGAAGATACCATCTTATCCGACTTAGCTTATCGCTTTATCAATCGCAAACCTTTCAAATCCTTACTCACCACAGAAGCAACCATTACGGAATTAACTTTAGCCATTCAAGAAGAATTAGTTCAAATGAATTTAGACCCTGAGTATTATTTCGGTTCTAATTCTTCATTTGATTTACCATATGACTTCTATCGACCGAATGCTACAAGTCAAAGAACTCAAATTGATTTAATTACCAAAATGGGCCAAATTGTTGAGCTCAGCCAAGTTAGCCCGCTAGTCCAATCCTTTGCTGGAGAGCAACGCGGAGACCACCGGCTCTATTATCCACGTGAGCTAATTCATCAACTGCTAGAAACAGATCCGGAATTATTGACAGAAAATCAAACGAAAGTACTATTGGCTTATCAAGCCGAAATCAATGACGTGACCTTTAATATTCAAGAAAGACTCTTTTAATAAATAAACACCTCACAACGCTTTTTGTGAGGTGTTTTGATTTAGAATTAAATTAAATTCTTATAGGTCATCTTGATCTGACCAAGCGGGCACATCGCCACCGTCTGAGACTTCAGCTAATTTCTCTTTGACTTCATCTGTTTGGTATAGAGAAACGATAAAGCGATATACTTCGTTATCTTTGTCGTCTTTACGTGTTGCAATAACATTTTTGTAGTCATCACTTAATTCTGCTGGATTATCCGTATCTAAGAAAATAGCACTTTCTTGATTTAAACCAGCATCCAGTGCAAAAGTATTATTAATTACTGCGGCTGCAACGTCCGGTAACACACGAGCTAATTGACCGGCTTCTAATTCTTCAAATTGAATATTCTTTGGATTTGAAGTAATATCTTTCACTTCTGGTAAGATGCCTGCGGCATCATCAACTTCAATGACGCCCGCTAATTCTAAAGCAAGCAACGCGCGACCACCGTTAGTAGGGTCATTAGGAATTGCAACCGTATCGCCATCCTTTAATTCATCTAATGATTCGATTTTATCAGAGTAAACTCCGATTGGTGTTACATATGTATAACCAATTGGAACTAAATCTCCTTCGTTTGAGTCGTTCCAATCATTTAAGAATGCGACATGTTGGAATGCATTTAAATCAACTGAGCCATCTTGCAGTGAAATATTTGGTTGTACGTAGTCTGTGAATAAGACAATCTCAATTTCGATGCCTTCATCCTTCGCTCTCTCCGCTACAACTTTCCAAACTTCTTCTTCAGCCTCACTACATACGCCAACCGTTACTTTTTCATCTTCATATTTAGGCTCTGCGGATACTTCGGTACCTAGACCAATGAATGACCCCGCTAAAACAGCCGCTGCAGATAAAGCTTTTAAAAATTTTTTCATTTTATATTCTCCTTTTTATAAAATCTAGTACGACAACAACTTGACTCACCAATCGTTTCGGATTGGTTATGCGACAAACCCTCTCAGATTAACCACAATCCAAAATAAAAACTCCCGTCCTTCATAATTGAAAGGACGAGAGTTATACTTCGTGTTACCACCTTTATTTGTTGTTATATTACTATAACAACCTCTACCAGTGCGGAAGGATACTAAACTACGATACCTTCGATACTGTGGCATGGATAACGGGTGCTTCCGTTCATTCTTATTGCTTAAGCATTCAGAATGACCGCTCAGTGACCATTTTCAATTAAGTTTTTCTTACTTACTCTCACCACACGTAAGCTCTCTGAGAAGAATTGCTCAATTTACTTTTCACATCATTGCGTTTCTTAATCTGTGACATTATCTTACCCTCTCATAAAATAAATGTCAACACTTTTTTGAAAACTTTTTTGAAATTTTTTCAGGAATTAATTTTCTAGATGTTTACTGGCACGTCGTGTTAAATAATTGAAAATTAATTGAGAAATAAAAACAATCAATAAAATCAATAGGGTAGAAACAATAATAACATCGTAGCGACTGCGATTATAACCTCGGGCAATCGCAATTGTTCCTAAGCCACCCCCACCAACATAGCCCGCCATCGCCGTTAAACCAATTACATTAATCACGGTTGAGGCTGTTACGCGTAAGAGCGAGGTCAGTCCTTCTCTTAAATAGACTCGCGTAATAATATCAAAGTTTGATGAGCCCATCGCTTGAGCCGCCTCAACAACGCCAGGGTTTACTTCCAGCAAAGCAATCTCAACTTGACGGGCAAAAAATGGAATCGTACTAATAATCGTCGGAATAGTTGCAGCGGTAGGTCCGGTTGTTTTACCGACAATCCAACGTGTCACCCCTACTAATAATGCGAGTAAAATAATAAAAGGAATCGAACGGAAAATATTAACAAAGATATCTAAGATACGGTAAATAATCCGATTCTCCAGAATACCGCCTTTACCGGTGATGGTCATAATGACTCCCATAACGAGGCCGATTAAGCCCCCGATGACCATCGATACGAGTAACATATAGATTGTTTCCCATGTTGCTGTTACAAATTCATCACGTAAATCCCAAGCATATGGGAAGTGCTGCTGAATAAAATCGAGCATTTGGACAGAAATGTCTTCCCAAGTTAATACAGGTTGCATTAATAATCGCCCCCTTCTACATTTACATATTCACGTAATAGTTCGTTATAGCGTTGAACCATAATGCCTTGGTCTGTCATTCCTTGCACGGCATGTTCAATTTGTTGTCGATTTCCCTCTAATCCAATAAGTAAATTACCGACAGGCGTATTATCTAAAATTTCAATATGCCCGTATAAAATATTCGCCGTTAAATCATACTCTTGCACTAAATGCGTAATAAAAGGTTCCAACGTTTGGTCACCAATATAGCGAATACTAATGATTTCGCCACGTTCATTCAAGGCTTGTGTGGATGGATGCTTCAAAACAATTTCCATTTCTTGGTCGAAGTGAGTTGCCGTATTAATAAACTCACGCGTTAAAGGACGTTTTGGTGCGGTAAAGATCTCCACAATTGAGCCTTGTTCGAGTACACTCCCGTCTTCCATCACCGCAACGCGATGACATAGGTCTTTGACCACAGACATTTCATGTGTGATCATCACAATGGTAAGATTTAACTGTTGATTTAACTTCGCTAATAATTCTAAAATCGAACTCGTTGTTTTCGGGTCTAAAGCACTGGTCGCCTCATCACATAGCAAGATATCTGGTTCATTAGCTAAAGCACGGGCAATCGCAACCCGTTGCTTTTGACCACCCGATAATTGGGTTGGATAGCTATCAACCTTATCAGCAAGACCTACTAAATCCAAGAGTTCCGCAACACGTCGCCCTTTTTCTTCTCGGCTAAGCCCGCTCCCTTTCAACGGGAATGCCACATTATCAAAGATGGTTCGTGACTCCATTAAATTAAAATGTTGAAAAATCATCCCGATTTTTTTACGAGCTTGACGTAATTCTTTAGGAGTTAACGCCATCATGTTCTGTCCCTTTACCCAAATCGTTCCTTCCGTTGGCGGCTGTAAAAGATTAATCGTACGAACTAAGGTACTTTTACCCGCGCCACTATAACCTACAATTCCAAAAATTTCTCCCGGTTGAATATGGATATTCACATCTTTAACGGCTTGGACCACTGAGTTTTTATTTTGGAATACGACACTGACATTGTCTAATTTAATCATGATTTTATCACTCCCTTTTCACTCAATGTATCATAGTCTAGTCTCTCGCTTCGAAAATGTCAATCTATCATATGAATATTTTTTCATTTGTTTTTCAATTTCAGCAAAAAAACACCTCTTATCTTTCGATAAGAAGTGTCTTAATTTTACGTTAAGATTAGTCTAATTCTGCTGTCTCGATTAAGCCATAGCGGCCATCGTTTCGACGATAAACAATCGCAATTTCCATCGTTTCAGCATCCGTAAAGATAAAGAAGTCGTGCCCTAACATATTCATTTGTAAGACCGCTTCTTCACTATCCATCGGTTTAAGATTAATACGTTTACTACGGACAATCTTCAATTCATTTTCAGGGTGTTCCTCTGGTTCAGAAGACTCAACGAAGATGGCTGCTTCTTCCAAGCCTTTTTCACGTGATTTACGATTAATACGTGTTTTATATTTGCGAACTTGACGCTCTAACTTATCGACGACAAAGTCGATACTCTTATATAGATCGTCCGTTGTTTCTTCCGCTCGTAACACTAAAAATGAGAGTGGAATTGTCACTTCAGCTTTCGCTGTTTTATCATGATAAACTTTTAAATTCACATAGGCGGTTGCTTCTGCGACATCATCAAAGTACTTTTCTAATTTACTGACGCGTTTTTCTGCATATGCACGAATAGCTTCAGTGACTTCAATATTTTCTCCGCGTACGTTGTAGTTAAACATATCTATCCCTCTTTTCCAAATATTCTAAATAAGTTTTCAAAGAAAGAGACTTATTTAGCGAAAAAGTAGTATCAACCACTTTTATTAATTATAACATAAAAAGGTATTTTAGAAAACGCAAACAATCAAAAAAGTAAATCTTAAGATATGAACTGGTCTGTAAAGTCATCTTCTTGTGAAATCGCAATTAGCGCATCCCCGTCTTTCAAAATATAATCCGGTGAGAATTCCATCGTATGGCGCTGGTCACTGCCGGTCTTAATGGCTAAAATATTAATTCCATAAGTTGACCTTAAATCTAACTCTCTAAGCGTATGCCCAATCCAATCTGGCTGAACTTGAATTAAGCCCATCGCATACTCTTTGTTCAACTCTGCTAACTGACCAAAAGATGGGTTAGCTAATTCACGACCGATTCTCACACCCATTTCCGTCTCAGGCAAAATAACTTGATCTGCCCCTAGCTTTAATAAGACTTCGCGATAAGTCATATTTTTTGTTTTAACAATAATATGTGGCACACCCATTTTCTTCAAATGTAGTAACGCAACAATTGTATCTTCAAGCTGACTTGAGGTCGCAATAATCACTATATCGCACGTATCGATACCTGCTTCTTTTAAATTCTCAATTTTTGTAAAATCTCCTTGGACTGCTTGCTCAACGATATCCATCATTTCCTCAACGTGATCCATTAATTTGTCCATAATAATGACATCATGACCTTCTTGAGTCAATGTTCGAGCTAAGGCTGCCCCAAATAGGCCTAATCCTAATACACCGAATGTTTTTTGTTCCATACTGTCTCTCCTAACCTATCATCATATTCATTTCTGGATAGTGAATTTGCCAATTTTTTTCATGACTACCCAATGACCATAAAAATGTTACCAAGCCACAACGCCCCATAAACATTAACCAAATTAAGACAAGCTTACCGACTGCAGATAATTGTGGCGTTATTCCCATTGTTAATCCTACTGTACTAAAGCACGATACAACTTCCATTAATATTACTTCAATCCCTGTACCATGGGGAAAAGGTTCAGTAATTAATAAAATTAAAGTTGCAAACAGTATGAAAGTAAAGCCCATTGTTAAAATGAAAAAGGCACGTCGCAATGTTTCTTCACGTAATTCTCGACGATACAACGTCATCGGATGCCCTCGGAATGTATTAACTAGGAACAAGCCGGCCACAATTACAGTCGATACTTTAACCCCACCTGCTGTTGACCCTGAAGTCCCGCCAATAAACATTAATACGAGTGTTAAAAATAAACTCCCTGGCATTAGAAAATTATAATCAACATTAGCATATCCAGCCGTACGAGGAGTTACCGCTAAGAAGAATGAATTAATCACCCGATTCACAGGCGATAAATGTTGCCAAGTTTGATTATTCCATTCAAAGCAAATAAATAGTAACGTACTGGACAACAGGAGCGCTAAAGTTCCAATAATAATTAACTTCGTATAGCGCATTAACTTACGGTTACGATACACTGTCAATAAGTCGCGCCAAACAATGAAACCTAAGCCACCCGCAATAATCAACACACTAATCGTCAACATTACCAATGGATTCGCTTGATAATTAATCAAACTATTACCAAATAAATCGAATCCTGCATTGTTGAAAGCAGAAATACTGTGGAATACAGAATATAACGTCCCTTTAACCCAACCGAATTGAGGAATGAAGACTAACGAAAGAACTAATGCTCCCAACGATTGGACTGCAAGTGTAAATTTAATGATATACTTCACAATGTCGATGGAACCACTCATCGTCTCAATATTTAACGTTTCAAGTAAAACACGACGTTGTCGCAAATTCGTTCGCCGACCACTTTGAGTAAAGAAAACCACCCACAAAGTCATAAAACCAATTCCACCAATTTCAATCAGTGTAATAATCACTAACTTGCCAAACGGACTCCAATGTAGTGCCGTATTTAGCGTTGTCTGCCCCGTCACACACACAGCACTAGTTGCTGTAAACATCGCATCTAATAAGTTTGTCCATTGATGGGCATTCGATGCAAAAGGTAATGCGAGTAAGATACCTCCGATTAAGATAATTGCTATGTAATTTACCACAATGTATTGTGGAATCGTTAATTGTTTTATTTTATATTTTACCATGTTGCATTCTCTCCTGACACTTTCTATTCAAGTAGTATATACTCTTTTGCTTAGAATGCAATCAATCAGATAAAATATCTCGCGCTAAACTTAAACTCAACACTTTACTTCCTTTTGGAAGAGCAAATATCAGTAGCGATTTAGCACAATGCATGGTCGCCCCAGTTGTATAAATATCATCAAAAATTACCCACGGTTTATCCGAAGGAAGTTGCCGAGATGTAGTAATTCTGAAAGGTTGTGACAACGACATACGTTGCATTCGATTCTTTTTAGCCTGCTTTGTACCATCGCCAATATAACTAAAAATGGATTCGACCGGAATCTGCGCCACCCGAAGTAATTCTAACGTGGCTGGAAAACCACGCTCTTCAATTGACTGAGGCGAATTGGGTAAGTAAGTCCAGTAACATGATTGATATTTTCGATACATCTCACGGAGTGGAAGACGCATCACATGAGCCATTCGCACATCCCCCACATACTTATATTGAGTGATCCATTCGCGAAATACTTGATTATAGTGGAAAATAGCTTGATGATACAATTGTTCTTGAGGATAGACTGATAACCAACGATAACAGTCATAGCACCAGCTTTCTCCTTCTGAATGATAACATTGAGTGTATGGAGATGAGGCTTTCGTATCCAGAGGACGCTGGCAACCCGAACAAGATAACTCATGATTTTTGGAACCATACCGTTTCCAACGTTTTTCACATTTCTGACAGATTACCGGTTGAATTACTGGCTGAAACGATAATATTTGTTGGATGGTTAAGTCATTATTTAAAGGTTGTTCACACATTAAACACTCTGAAATATTATTCATTCGCTAACATCCCCTTTTCTATTGCAAGCTGATTCATCTGCTGAATCTCTTCTCGAGCTTGCACCATCGATTTGGAACGACCGAAATGACCAAAAATCAGTGTCCCCGTCGGATAATCAGGTCGCCTACCTACCCGCCCACTTATTTGAACCAAAGAAGACATATTAAATTGAGGATGTTCAGCCCCAACGACAAAAACATGACATTGCGGAAAGGTTACCCCTCTTTCCAAAATCGTTGTCGTTATCAAACCGTCCAACTCCCCTTCCCTCAACTGCAATACTTTCTCTTTTCGATCAACATCTTGTGCATGAACACAAGCTAAGCGTACGGACGTATCCAGTTCCCTTAGCCAATCAAATAAGGCTTCTGCCATCGGAATACTTGGTAGAAAAATTAATTTTACCCCCGATAAATGCAAAAAAGATTGCAAATGATTCGCTAAATGACTCCATCGATCTCGCCGTTGAATGGCACGTCGCCAATCACCCAACCATACAAATTGTGGTTCTGGTAAGCGATGACGATGGTAACGTGCAGGAATTAAAATCGAATTCACCTCATGGTTAGCAATTTGTTGCTGTAACTTCGCATCCGGTGTTGCCGTTAAAAAGACGCATTTACCCTGAGGCCGATTCGCTTTTTGAACGGCATAATGCAGCATTTCGCTATTAACGTATGGGAACGCATCGACTTCGTCCACAATGATTAAATCAAACGCATGTTTAAATCGAAGCAATTGATGCGTTGTACTAATTACCAAAGGAGCGTAACGATAAGTTTCCTCGCTACCACCATACATTAATTGAATCTCAACTTGTGGAAAGGCTTGGGCCAAGCGAGGTGCCAATTCCAACACAACATCAATACGGGGCGACGCTAGCGCAGTACGCTTACCTTGTTGTAGTTGATGCTCGATCAGAGGATATATAATTTCAGTTTTCCCAGATCCTGTTACTGCATGCACCAAATCAGCGCGTGTTACATCGGATAATTGATCAATCAGCTGGTGTGCAGCTTGGTGTTGTGCGGGAGAATAGTGCCCCTGCCAAGCGCAACGAATCGTTGGATTGGGGTCCGATGGTAGAGAAGGCCAATAATAAAGCTGCGTGGACAAAGACATCCGACCTAAAGTTAAACACTCCAGACAATAGATTAGCCTTGAATAAACTTCATGTTGGAAAAACCTGGCAGAATCCGTATTCGAACATCGTAAGCAACGATAGCCTCCGGACGTTGTTGCCTCGACGGCAGGGTACTTTATCACCACTTGACTACTCTCTAATTCGGGTATTTCTGACTTTTGTTGCTTTGGTAAATTTAAAAACCGAACAATTTCATCCATTGTTAACTCACAGCCTTGTAATTCATAATCAATCGATAACATTCATCAATTCCCTCCTTATGAATAGATACGCATAAAATTTAAAAATTTTGATTAAAATAAAAAAACGCTAAACAAATTTGTTTAGCGATTAAATAATAAATTGAATAAGTTCATAGTGATCATTTTAGCGATTATCAATCTTTGGAATCAGTGCGATGCCGCGTCCCCCATGTCCTAAGTGAGTTGAAATCACGGATCCAAGTGGGCGAATTTGAATCGGGATATTCGGGTGTTTTGATTGAATAGACTCTTTAATAGACTGAATAGTTGGTTCAATATCTCCATGAGCTAACCAAATCTCAATGCCTGCTGGATATTGTTCTAATCGGTCTGCAGCGAGTTCACACCACCGTTGAATCACTTTTTTATCAGTACGTAACTTCTCAAATAAAACAATCTGTCCGGCCTCATCAAAGACCATCAAAGGTTTAATCTTTAAAAGATTTCCAATCAAAGCACTTCCGCTTGATAATCTTCCCCCTTTGCTCAAGTTATCGAGATTTTCTACCGTTAAATAAATCTCGCTCTGCTCAGCTAACCACAACGCTTCTTGATAGACTTGTTCAAAGTCTATCCCTAAAGCGACTCGGTCCATAATATGGCGAACAAGAACCTCTTCAACAACGGAAGCTCCTTTAGAGTCAACCAAGTAGATTGGCAACTGATCTTCATAATCTTCTAAGATCATCGAAGCAGTTTGGAAAGTCCCGCTAATACCCGATGACATAAATACACCAAAGACCGCGTCATACCCTTCATTAGTAATCTTTTCCATCACTTCAATATAAGCGCCAGCGGGAGGTTGTGACGTTGTGGGAAGCGGATTACTCTTGGCTAACTTTTGATAAAAATCGGTTTGATCAACAGCTGAGTCAACCATATCAATACCGTCTGAAAAATGAACATTCAAATTCACAATATAAATGTTTGCTAGTGCTTGAAGTTCCGACGGTAAATAAGCCGAAGAATCTGTTATAATTGCAACTTTCATGCTCTATCCTTTCTTATAAATGTTGTTTATTCCCTTTTTGTTAAGATTGTCTATTCTGATTTCACATGATACAGTAAAGAAAGAATAAACAAAGGAGTTCATTAGATGATTAATTTACTCACGATCCAGCAGCCGATCGAAGATGAAATTGAAATTCGTAAATCAAGATTTATCACTTACCTGATCCCCATCGAAAATGAAGATGAATTTCATCAAGCTTATGATGAGATTAAAAAACAACACCCCAAAGCCACCCACCACTGTTATGCTTATATCTTAGAAGGTGAACAAATTATCCAGCGGATGAGTGATGATGGTGAACCTTCTGGTACAGCAGGGGTTCCAATGCTTGAAGTTTTGCAAAAAAATAATTTAAATCATATTATGGCTGTCTGTGTACGATATTTTGGTGGCGTTAAATTAGGGGCTGGTGGATTAATTCGTGCGTATAGTAGCAGTGTTAGTTCGGCGTTAGACCATGCTACGATTGTAGCTCAAGTTGATCAGCAAATTATCGAATTATCGATTGCTTATGAACATAACGATACGGTCTTTCACTACTTAAGCGTTGATGCTCTTCAACCCATTCAAATCATCAATACTGAATATACTGAACAAGTGCGCTATCAACTTGCACTCTTTCCACATAATTTAGCAGATTTTACGCAACAAATTAATAATCTAACTCATGGACAAGGTATTATTAATCCCATCCATATCCAACAAGTCCGTATTCCTGCGGCCCAGCTTGAAGAAATTAATTCTTAGGTAAGATAGGCAAAATACCTAACCCCATACAATCTTTACCTCCATGTGTTCCGATTACAGGTGATAAATAGCCTGTTCGAATCGAAATATGGGGGTATTTTTGTTTGATTTGTTGGCTGAGCCATTCCGTATCAGCCAAGTTATCCCCATGCGCCAGACCTACTTCAATACCTGATTCGTATTTCTCAACGGCGTCATCAACAATTTGTAAATAGCGTTGATATACGCGTTTGAGTGTCCGCTGCTTTTCAAAAATATCCACCTTCGAGTCAGAAGTAAAGTAGACAATCGGATGAATTTGTAATAGGCCACCAATAAAAGCGCCCGCCTTACTTAAACGTCCGCCTTTAACTAAATTTTCAAGATGTGGAATCACGACATACACTTCAGATTGCGCTGCAAACCACTCGAGTTGTTCGACGATGGCATCAAGTTCCCATCCCTTCGCTTCTAATTCAATCGCATCCATTAACATCCGTTCCATGACAAAAGATACGCGCTTTGAATCTACCACCCGAATGGTCAACTTCGACTGGTATTCTGAAGCAATCATTTGCATTGTTTGATAGGTTCCACTTAATCCTTTGGCCATTGAAATCATTAAGACTTGCTGATAGCCTTGTTCTACAATCTCATCAAGACAAGCGGCCCATTGGGAGGGCTCTGGTTGAGATGTCGTTGGTAACGTATCCGAATCAGCTAAACGTTGGTAAAATAATTGAAGCGCTGAAGGATCCGATGTATCTTGAATCACTTCATCATCCCAAATAAGTGAGAGCGGCACTTCATAGACGTCAGGCCGCGCTCTTAAGGTATCTGATATGGTGGCAGTGCTATCAATAATATAAGCCGTTTTTGGCATTTTTAATTCACCTCCTCGATTACACCCCCATCATATCACCGTTAAATTAACTCAATATGAACTAGAGCATCGATTTAGCTATTATTTCCAAAAATCATCAAAAATTGTAATCGGCATATGTCGCTTATGTTGATTCGCTAGATATAAACTTTCAATCCGTTCTGCCGCTTTTTCCGCAATGGCTTCTCCATGTAAATACGCATCAATTTCACGATAAGTTACTCCAAGTGCTTCCTCATCCGATTGTAGCGGTTGGAGATCTTCTAAATCTGCGGTCGGAACTTTAGTATAGAGGCGCTCATTAGCATTTAAATATTGCAACATCTGGGCACCTTGCGATTTCGTTAAGCGCCACAATGGCATTAAATCCGCTGCACCATCGCCAAATTTGGTAAAGAATCCGGTCACATTTTCAGCTGCATGATCACACCCAAGTACAACCCCTTGACGCGCTCCCGCAATCGCATATTGTACAATCATCCGTTGACGCGCTTTAATATTCCCTTTATTAAAGTCCGTCATCACGACTTCATTTTGTGTTAATTCTTCAACCAATTGATCCGTAGCGGACTTAATATTAATCGTTAATACTTCATCGGCTTGAATAAAATCAAGCGCTAATTGTGCGTCTTCCTCATCCAGTTGTACGCCGTAGGGTAAGCGAACTGCAATAAATCGGTATGCCGTATCTAGGGTCTCTTGGCGCAATTCTTCCACTGCTAATTGTGCTAATTTCGCTACCAAAGTGGAGTCTTGGCCACCACTGACACCTAAGACATACGTCTTCAGCCCGGGGAGACGTTTGAGGTATTGTTTTAAGAAATCAATTGTCCGACGAACTTCGTTAGCTGGATCAATTATAGGTTGAACTTGAAGTTGTTGGATAATTTCTTGTTGTAATGGTCTCATGTTTACTCCTACTCCTTAGCTTGTTGCATCGCTTGGACACGTTGGTTGACTTCTGCTTGAATTTTTCGAATGCTATTCATTTTTTCATCGTATAATTCTTGGGACAAGTCTACTGGATATGGCGTTGGATTTAAAACACGCTTATGTTCGTCATCCAACCATTCTAAGTTAGCTTGCGCATAAGAACGAATTGTATCTAAATCAGGTTGGTCATATACCAACTTCCCATTATCAAATATTTGATGAAGCATCGGCTTCGCTTCAAAATTCTCAACTGTTTTATTAATGTATGTATACGTTGGATGGAACATAAAGAGCGAATCTTGTTCATTTGGATCCGCATCTTCAAAGGTAATATAATCACCTTCACCTTTTCCTGTTTCTTTACTAATAATCCGCCAAACTTGTTTAACACCTGGGGTTGTAATTTTTTCGGCATTACTTGAGATTTTCATGGTTGGGACTAGTTGACCAGTTTCGTCTTCGATACTTACTAATTTATAGACTGCACCTAGAGCGGGTTGATCATAGGCAGTAATTAGCTTGGTGCCAATTCCCCAATCATCTACCCTGGCTCCTTGCATATTTAAGTTTAGAATCGTCAATTCATCCAAATCATTCGATGCAATGATATGCGCATCTGGATAACCTGCCTCATCTAACATCTCGCGAATATGTTTTGATTGATAAGTAATATCTCCGGAGTCAATCCGAACACCGATAAAGTTGATACGGTCTCCCATTTCATCAGCCACACGGATTGCATTTGGCACGCCAGATCTTAGTGTGTCATAGGTATCAACTAAAAAGACGACATTTTTATGTGTTTCAGCATAGGCTTTAAACGCTTCGTACTCATCGCGATAAGCTTGAACTAAAGAGTGGGCGTGTGTTCCGGAAATTGGCATACCAAATAACTTACCCGCTCGAACATTACTTGTAGAGTTAAAACCACCGATATAAGCTGCACGCGTTCCCCAGATTGCTGCATCAAATTCATGTGCTCGACGACTTCCGAATTCCGCAATCCCTGCTTTCGGGCCGGATACATATCGGATTCTAGCTGCTTTCGTCGCAATTAATGTTTGGTAGTTGATAATATTCAACAACGCCGTCTCAACTAATTGGCACTGAAGTAGCGGTCCTTGTACTTGAATGAGGGGCTCATTGGCAAAGCACAACTCGCCTTCAACAAAACTTCGGACGGATAGCTTGAACTCTAACTCCCCTAAATATTGAATATATTCTTCTGGGAATAGTTCGGTGCTTCTTAAATAATCTAAATCACTTTCGGTGAACTTTAAATTAGATAAATAGCGAATCATTTTCTCTAAGCCAACAAAAATAGCATACCCACTCTCGAATGGGTTAGAACGAAAATAACCTTCAAAAACAGCTTCCTTATCTTGAATCCCTTCCGCCCAGTAGGTCATCGCCATATTGATTTGATATAAGTCTGTATGCAGCATAAAGCTGTCATCGCATGGATAATATGTCGTCATAGTTCTACCTCTTATCTATATTATATTACGGTCATTGTATCACATTCTAATACGGTTTGACTAAATTAGTATCGTAAGACAATCGAGTAGGAGACTAATCATTAGTTGATTAGTCGTCCTCTCACACCACCGTACGTACGGTTCTCGTATACGGCGGTTCAATAATGTAAGTACACTTGCTCTGCCAACTGGG